>CAZDUP010000316.1:0-2611 GCA_964508625.1 uncultured Thermodesulfobacteriota bacterium | reverse complement strand
CTGGAGAAAGTCGAGGCGATGGTACAATGAAAAACCACTATTCAGTCCTGAAGTCACCGGTCATAACCGAGAAGAGCACCGCCGCTACCATAGAGGGCAAGGTGGTTTTCTGGGTGGACGTGGACGCGACCAAGAAGGACATCAAGGACGCAGTCGAGAACATATTCAAGGTAAAGGTCCTGGACGTGAACACCCACCTCGTGCCTGGCAAGATGAAGAGGATGGGCAAGTACCAGGGTCAGAGGCCCACGAGGAAGAAGGCGTACTTGAAGCTCCGCGAGGGCGACAAGATAGAGATCTTCGAGGGCGTCTAAGAAAAACTTAGGAAGATAAACAATGCCAGTAAAAAAGTATAACCCGACATCGCCGGCCCTCAGGAAGAAGACGACCCTCGTACACGAGGTCGACAAGAAGAGGCCTGAAAAGGGCCTTACCGCCCCCATCAAGAAGACGGGCGGAAGGAACAACGCCGGAAGGGTCACCATGCGCTGGATAGGCGGTGGCCACAAGAGGCTCCTTCGCGTGATCGACTTCAGGAGGGACAAGCTCAACATCCCGGCGAAGGTCGCCGCAATTGAGTACGACCCGAACAGGACCGCGAACATCGCTCTCCTGAACTACATTGACGGCGAAAAGCGCTATATACTCGCGCCCCTGTCCCTCAAGGTGGGCGATACCGTGGTGGCCGGTCCCGAGGCGGACATCAAGCCGGGCAACGCCCTGCCGTTCCGTTCAATACCGGTCGGCACATTCGTCCACAACGTCGAGCTGAGAAAGGGCAAGGGCGGGCAGCTCGTCAAGAGCGCAGGCTCATACGCTCAGCTCATGGCAAAAGAGGGCGACTACGCGACGATAAAGCTCCCTTCGAACGAAGTCAGGTACGTTCTCCAGGAGTGCTACGCGACAATAGGCCAGGTCGGCAACCTCGACCATGAGAACGTTACGATAGGCAAGGCCGGAAGGTCCCGCTGGCTTGGCAAGAACCCCAAGGTAAGGGGCGTGGCCATGAACCCGGTCGATCACCCGCACGGCGGCGGCGAAGGCAAGAGCAAGGGCGGCAACCACCCGACCAACCCCTGGGGCGTGCCCACAAAAGGGTACAAGACCAGAAGGCGCAAGGTCTCTGACAAGTATATAATTACCAGGAGGAAATAGCGGTGCGTTCTTTAAAGAAGGGGCCGTTTGTAGACGAGCACCTCATGGAAAAGGTATCTGCTGCCACGGACTCAAGGCAGAGGAAGGTCATAAAGACCTGGTCGAGGCGTTCGATGGTAATACCCGAAATGGTCGGCTTCACCATAGCCGTGCACAACGGAAAGAAGTTCGTGCCAGTCTTCGTTACAGAGAACATGGTCGGCCACAAGTTGGGCGAGTTCTCACCGACCCGCACCTTCCACGGCCACTCCGGCATAAAGAAGGCCAAGGTGCCGGGCGCCAAGGGCTAAGGGGCCTGAGATAGCCAGGCCGGAGTTGAAGAAGATACGTAAGGTAATACAGGCGGCTTAAAAAGCAGACGTACTTTCGGCAGCCTGCTGAGGAATTCGGATAAGGAGCCAGGAATCAAATGGAAGCCAAGGCTGTATTGAGATATCTAAGGACCTCCCCCCAGAAGGCGCGCCTCGTCGTGGACCTCATAAGGGGCAAGAAGGTCGATGAGGCTATAACGGCGCTTGCGCACAGCGAAAAGGCCGTGAGCAGGGAGATAGTGAAGCTCGTGAAGAGCGCGGCGGCAAACGCCGAGAACACCAAGAACCTCGACGTGGACAAGCTCTTTGTCAAGAAGGCGTTCGTGGACCACGGGCCTTCGCTCAAGCGCACCCACTCGAAGGCGATGGGCAGGGGCGCTCTCATAAGGAGAAGGACGAGCCACGTGACAGTTGTGCTCGGTGAGAAATAAAAGGCGCAGGCTGATTATTTAAAGAACGCAGCATTTAGATCGGAGGTCTTTTTTTGGGTCAGAAAGTTCATCCAATAGGATTCAGGCTCGGCATCTCCAAGGGTTGGAACTCGAGGTGGTACGGCGAGAAGAACTACGCCGAATTCGTCCACGAGGACCTTAAGCTCAGGAAGTTCATAAAGAAGAAGCTCTTCCACGCAGGCATCTCCTCGATAGACATCGAGAGGACAGCCAACCGCGTGAAGGTCATCATAAGGACCGCCAGGCCCGGCATAGTCATCGGCAAGCGCGGCGCCGAGATAGACGTGATGAAAAAGCAGCTCGCCAAGCTCACTGGCCGCGACTGCGACCTCGAAATAGTGGAAGTGAGAAAGCCCGACACCGACGCCCAGCTCGTTGCCGAGAACATAGCTCTCCAGCTTGAGAGAAGGGTCTCGTTCAGAAGGGCAATGAAGAAGTCAGTTACCTCGTCCCTGAGGATGGGCGCGAAGGGTATAAAGATAATGTGCGCCGGAAGGCTCGGCGGCGCCGAAATAGCCAGGTCAGAGTGGTACAGGGAGGGCAGGGTGCCTCTCCACACGCTCAGGGCTGACATCGACTACGGTCAGGCCGAGGCGCTCACCACCTTCGGCATCATAGGCGTCAAGGTGCTTGTCTACAAGGGCGAGGTTCCGGTACAGAGGGCGGCTGACGAGAGCGCCTCAGCACAGTAAG
>CAZDUP010000315.1:0-2620 GCA_964508625.1 uncultured Thermodesulfobacteriota bacterium | reverse complement strand
GGCCTTTCCGGCATCGAGCGCCCGAAGGAGCGCTCGATGGTCGATGATCTCGCCTCTTGAGGTGTTTACGATGATAGCGCCAGGCTTCATTGCGTTGAACTGCTCATCCGAGAGCATGGCGCGAGTCTCAGCAGTGGCCGGGACGTGGATAGAGACGATATCAGAGACCCTGAGCAGGTCATTAAGACCCATGTACCTGAACCCGAACTCCTCCTCAAGGCCGCTGTAGCGCGTCCTGCTATAGGCCGCGGCTTTCATCCGGAAACACCTCGAGAGCATTATGACCTCTCTTCCTATCCTTCCAGTGCCTATTACGCCCATTGTCCTGCCCGAGAGGTCGAATCCCTTGAGCCCCCTTAACGACAGGTCGCCATGTCTGGTCCTCTGGAGCGCGTCCGCGACCTTCCGGCTGACCGTGAGGATAAGCGCCATTACGAACTCGGCGACAGTCCGTCCCCCGTAATCAGGTATGTTCGATACTGGTATGCCGCGCTCCAGGCACCATGACACATCCACGTTCTCGTATCCGGATGAGCGCACGGCGACCATTTTGAGAGAGCCGAGCAGCGTGAGCGTTTTTTCCCCGAGCTCGGAATATACCGCTATTGAGACCACGTCCGAGCCGGACGCGAGATGGGCATTTCCGGGCTTGAGCGGCCCGGGGATGAACTCGACCTCGTGCCTGTCAAGAAGGTTATCCTCATCGTTCAGGACCGCGGGCCAGCCGGTGCGTCAGGCGGCCTCCAGCTCCTCGGCCACGTCCGGGGGCATGTCGTACTCGATCTCCGAGACGGTCTCCTCTCCAATGGCATCCTTGCAGAGGCGGAAAACGGCATCGACCACCGTCCTTGCCTGCTCGGGGTTTATCCTGAACTGCGCGCCTATTTCTGAAAAGAACTCTTCTATGGTTATGTCCACCGGCCTTGCCTGATGTCCCCTCAGTCTTTCAAAGTCGAGGGGCCGTGGCAGCTTTTCGGTGAGCTTCCTCGCGTGCTCTTCGTCCATCGAAGAGGCGAGGATGCCAAGGATGGCCTTTATTACGGCATCGGCCCTGTCGGTCGAGCCTATGAAGTCCAGGTCCTTGATAGCGTTTACGAACCTTGAGTATTCCATTGCCGGCTCCTGTGTTTTTTCATGTCGAAAAAAAGTTCCTATTTCGATTAAAACATGGGAAATTCATTTGTCAAATAGGGTAGATAGCGGGCCCGAGTCATACGGAAGTTAAAGTTTTGAGGGACCCGGACGATATTAGGGATGTAGAACTGATTCTGGGGGGAATCATGCCAAAATTCATTGCAGCCATCATTATGCTTTTCCTTGCGACCGCCGCTTATGCCCAGGAGGGCAACGGCTATGTGGGCGAGAGGGAATGCTTTGCCTGCCATAAGCAGGTCAAGGCCGACTACCAGATAGACAGGCATGGCAGGGTATTTACGAATGCCCCTGGAAATGATCTCCAGGCCAGGGGATGCGAGGCCTGCCACGGCCCTGGAGCAGCCCACCTCGAGGCAGTCGACAAAGAGGAAGCGGACCTGAAGATAGAGAACTTCAAGTCTGGCAAGAGACTTCCCGCAGAGATGAACAACCGCTGCCTCGCGTGCCATGAGAACTCCGAGAGGGGCTTCTGGAAGGGCAGCGGGCATGAGATGTCCGGCATAGGATGCTCTACCTGCCACAAGATACACGCCCCTGAGCCAAGGCCGACGATGAACGTCTGCTTCAGCTGCCATAAGGAGAGAAGGGCGCAGCTCCAGAGGTCCTCGCATATGCCTCTGCGCGAGGGCAAGATGACATGCTTCAACTGCCACAACCCGCACGGCGGGCCTGGCCCGAGCGCCCTGAAGACGTCATCCGTAAACGAGATATGCTACTCCTGCCACCAGGAGAAGAGGGGACCGCTCGTCTGGGAACACCCGCCTGTGAGGGAGAATTGCGCCAACTGCCACGACCCGCACGGCTCTAACTACGAGTCGCTCCTTAAGCTCAAGGTGCCTTATATCTGCCAGTCGTGCCACGTGGCGGGCAACCACCCGAGCAGCTTATATGATGCGACCAAGGTGCCCGGCGGCGGAGCAACGCCTGCACAGCAGCTCCTCGGAAAAGGTTGCCTGAACTGCCACAGCCAGGTACACGGCTCAAACCATCCCTCTGGCCCGAGATTCCAGAGATAAGGACAGAGAAGGAGCGATTCTGATGAAAAGATTCCTGTATCTTGCAGCCGTAACATCGGTACTCGCATTGCCCGCCTTATCCGGAGCCGAACTGACGGGAGAGGCGACCATAGGCGCCAGCTTCACCGACCTGGACCAGGAAGAGTCCTTCAAGTACGGCGAATACACCGGTGTCACTGACGACGGAATACGCCTGCTTGGGGATGCTGATATAGGATATTACAATGGCGCCTACTTCCTGGAGCTTGATGCAAGGGGCTTGGGTCTAGACAACAGGAGCGTTTTTCTGCGCAGCGGGAGCTTCAACAGCTACGACGCATACATAAGCTACAGCGAAACGCCTCACCTCATATCAAACAACAGCAAGACGATCTTCGTCAACCCGGGCAGCACCAACCTCGTCCTGCCCGCCGGCTTTGTCAAGGGAGCCAACACGTCAGGCCTGACCA
>CAZDUP010000314.1:0-2628 GCA_964508625.1 uncultured Thermodesulfobacteriota bacterium | reverse complement strand
CAGGAAAGAGGTCATAAAGAACGTGCGCCTGTACGGAGAGATGCACCGCTTCATCCCGGCCATAGCGAGCTGGGTGGGCGCCTCCATAACAGAGGTCGAGACCAACCACCGCGCGAGGAAGTTCGGCAAGTCCAAGTACGGCATATCCCGGACCATAAGGGTCATACTAGACCTAATCACCGTGAAGTTCCTACAGTCCTTCTCGACAAGGCCGATCCACGCATTCGGTCCCGGCGGCCTCGCCCTCGGCTTCATTGGATTTCTCATAGCGCTCTACTTGAGCTTCGAGAAGCTCGTGATGGGCGAGAGCATAGGCGGAAGGCCGCTCCTGTTCCTCAGCGTCCTCATGATGATACTGGGCGTGCAGCTAGTCATAATGGGCCTTTTGGGGGAGATGCTCGCCAGGGTCTACCATGAATCGCAGGGAAAGCCGATCTATACCGTAAGAAAGGTGCTCGGCAGATGAGGGGCGCCATCTCCACCATAATAAAGATCTGCATAAGTATCGCGATAATGTATCTGCTTCTGCGCTCACAGGACATGGACAAGCTCTGGCAGACCTTTGCGTCCGTGAACCCCTTCTCGGTCCTCTTTGTCGCGGTGTTGTTCCTCTGCACCCAGTCCATCTCCACCTTCAGGTGGTCGGTCATATTGAAAAAGGATATGGATATCTCCTATTTCAGGCTCCTGTCCATCTATTTCGTCGGCATGTTCTTCAACAACTTCCTGCCGACCATGGTCGGCGGCGACCTGGTCAAGGGCTATTACCTCTACAAGTATTCGAGGAAGGGCGACATAGCACTGGCCTCGATCTTCATGGACAGGTACTCAGGCTTCGCGGCGCTCATGTGCATAACCGCCCTGGCGCTCATCCCCGGCTACGCGCTCATTGCCGGCACGGCCCTGCCGGGCTTTTTCGTCCTCCTCATAGGCGGCTTCTTTGCCATGAGCCTCGTCATCTGGGTCGGCCCGCTCCATTCATGGGCCATGAAAATACTGGACAGGATACACTTCTACGGCATCAACAAGAAGATAGACACCTTCTACAAGGTGCTCATGGGATACAAGAGCCACCCGGACATACTCGCCAAGATCTTCGGCTGCTCCGTTCTCGTGCAGGGCGGCGTCATAGTAGGGTACTTCGTGCTTGGCCGAGGCCTTGGCATAGACGTTCCGCTCGGCTATTATTTCCTGTTCATACCGCTCACAACGGCCATATCCATGCTCCCCATATCCCTTTCCGGCCTCGGCATAAGGGAGGGGGCCTTTGTCTACCTCTTCACAATGGTCGGGGCCACGAAGGAGCAGGCCATCGCGCTCTCGCTCCTCTGGTTCGCCACATGCGCCTTCGTGAGCATCATTGGCGGCGTGGAGTACGTCCGCATGGGCGGAAAAAAGGCGGTCCAGGAGGGCATCTCCAGGCAGTGATTCATTTACGCGCTACACTATATCTCGAACGCGGAGGCGCAAATGGCAATTGACAAGGAACTCCTCGACATCCTTGCCTGCCCAAAGTGCAAGGGCAGGATAAAGCTCAACGAGAAGAAGGACGGGCTGGTCTGCGAAAAATGCCGCCTGGTCTACCCGATAAAGGACGACATCCCCGTGATGCTCGTTGACGAGGCGTTGCCGCTGAAATAGGGGCTGACCCGGGATGCCGCGAATATCTGTTACCATAATAACGCTCAACGAAGAGGCCAATATCGGAGAGTGCCTTGAGAGCGTCAAATGGGCGGACGAGATAGTTGTCCTCGACTCCGGCAGCTCGGACAGGACGCTCGAGATATGCGCCGAATACGGGGTCAAGGTCCATTCAGATAAATGGCACGGCTTCGGAAAGCAGAAGAACCTCTGCCAGGAGCGCGCAAGCTCGGAATGGATACTGAACCTGGACGCCGATGAGCGCGTGACTTCCAGCCTCAAAGAAGAGATACTCGAGGCAGTGAGCCGCGGCGACAAGGACGGCTACTTCATCCCGAGGAAGAACTTCATCGGTGGGCACTGGATAAAGCGCTGCTGGTACCCTGATTACACGCTCCGGCTCTATAAAAAGGAGAGGGGCGCTCACCGCGAGCAGGCCCTCCACGCCTCCGTCGCTCTCAACGGCCGGACGGGCTACCTCAAGAACCCGCTCATCCACTATTCCTATAAGGACATCACCGACTATATCGCCAGAATACCACGGTACTCGACCCAGGGCGCGCTGGACGCGGCTGCCGAGGGCAGGCGGGCCGGGCTCAAGGGCCTCGTGGTTCGGCCTCTTTACGCCTTCATCAAGATGTACATTCTGAAAAGAGGATTTCTCGACGGCAGGATGGGGCTGGTATTGTCGGTCCTCTTCGCCTTCTATACCTTCTCAAAGTACGCCAAGTTGTGGGAGCTCGAGTCCTCCAAAAAGGACTGAAGCTCCCGGCCAAGGGTCCCGCATATTGTTCAACAACGTAAAGAAAATACTGGTCCTGAAGCTCAGGCACATAGGCGACGTGCTCCTTACCGTGCCTGTTGCAAGGGCGCTAAGGGAGAGCTTTCCGGCTGCTGAGGTTAGCGTGCTCGTCAATTCCGGCACAGAGGAGATGCTCACCCTGAACCCTCTGATAAAAGAGGTGCTTGTCAGGAAAAATTTAAAAG
>CAZDUP010000313.1:0-2638 GCA_964508625.1 uncultured Thermodesulfobacteriota bacterium | reverse complement strand
AGCTCACGAAGGCCGATATGCCGAGATCTATACTTTTGGCATGGTCAAGGAGCGCAAGGCCGAGAGCGCCGCTCTGCGAACCGATGCTCAGATTGCCAGGAGGGGCTATTACCGGAGAAAAGGTGGAGTTGAGCCTCACGTCAGGGCTGTTGTTCAAAACGCCGAGGCAGTTTGGCCCCACGACGCGCATGCCGTATGAGAGTATCTTTTCTCTGAGCTGCCGCTCCCGCTCCTTGCCTTCAGGCCCTGATTCGCCGAAGCCCGCTGATATGACGACGAGCGTGCCGATGCCCTTCTCCGCGCACTGGTCCACTACAGTGGCGACATGCTCCGCAGGGACGACTATGACCGCGAGGTCGATGTCGACCGGTATGTCGAGCACCGTTGGATAGGAGAGCACGCCTGCGATGGAATCGGTCTTGGGGTTCACCGGGAATACCACACCTCTGAAGCCGTCGCGGAGCATGTTCCTGAATAGCGCCCCTCCGACGCTCTCCGGGCTCCGGGATGCCCCGATGATGGCTACCCTCCTCGGGTTGAGGAGCTTTCGTACGCCCTCGCTCCTAGCAATGTGTTCCCTTATTGCCTGCCTCTTCTCGTACTCCTCCTGGTCCTTCAAGTCCATGACGTAATGGTAGACGCCGTCCGCAAAGGTCTTGGTGAACCTGAAGCCGCTCTCGTCAAAGACCTCGAGCATGCGGCTGTTCTCTTCCAGGACCTGCGCCCTGAAAACCGTTATATTGAAGGAGAGCGCAGCCCTGGCAAGCTCTTCCAGAAGGAGCGTGCCTATGCCGTGGAGCTGTATGTTGTCCTGCACAGTGAAGGCGACCTCTGCCGTCTTCCTGTCAGCGAGCTGGTCCCATCTCGCCACCGCGACGATATGCTCTTTTTCGGCCTCTCCGATAGCTGCCACGTAGGCATACCTTCCCGGAGGGGTCACCTCTGTGAAGTACTTCAGTTCGTCGTCGCTGATATGTTCCTTGGCGTACTGGAACCTCAGGTATCTCGTGCGTGGGCTCAGCCTGTAGAAGAAGTCCTTGAGCTTGCCCTTGTCCGCCGGTCTTATGGGCCGGAGCTTGAGGCTCTGTCCGTTCCTGAGTATTACCTCGATGCTCTCGGGCTCTTTACCCTCAAGCCTCTTTTCTACCGCCATTTACCACCTCTATATTCGTAAAATGGTGTCTTTCCCGGACGCATTCTCATACCCAAAGTTTCCTCCATAATGCGAAAAAAAGCAACTCAGGGATTGACTGATAGGCGGCCTGATTTGTTTTCCTTTGTCATACCATGTACACTCGACTATAATATCGGCCTTTGAGGGGGGCTTCTGAATGGAAATAGCCGTACTTAACAGGACATCCCGGATACTCGCCGGACACCTCTGGGTCTTCTCGAACGAGCTCGCTACAAGCCCCAAGAGGTTTGTCCCAGGCTCGCTGGTCGAGCTCACGGACAGGAAGGGCAACTTTCTCGGGACAGGCTACGTCAACCCGCATTCGCTCATATCGATAAGGATACTCACGAGGACGAGGGAGGAGATCGACGAGGCCTTCTTTAAAAGGCGCATCGAATCTGCGCTCGACTACAGGAGGCGCGTGCTCCGCAGCCGTAATTCCTTCAGGGCAGTATACAGCGAGAGCGACCTGCTGCCCGGCCTCATAGTCGATAAGTTCGGGGACTGCCTCTCTGTGCAGTTCCTCACCCTGGGCATGGAAGCTCAGGGCGACAAGATATTAAAGGTGCTCGAAGAGGTATTCGAGCCGCGAACCATCGTGCTGAGGAACGACAGCTCCATACGCACGCTCGAGGGCCTGCCCCTTGAAAAGAAGCTCGTGAAGGGCAGCCTTGATGAGCTGCCAGTTATGGAAGAGGACGGCATAACGTTCGAGGTGGACCCGCTCGTTGGGCAGAAGACCGGCTTTTTCCATGACCAGGCCGAGAACAGGGCGGCCTTTGCCGCGCTCTCCTCTGAAGGCGAAGGGCTCGACCTCTTCTGCTATACAGGCGCGTGGAGCTTGAGTCTCGCGAAGATGGGCGTCAGGATGAAGGGAGTGGACGCCTCTGATTACGCAATCGGCCAGGCCAGACGGAACGCTGAGATGAACGGGCTCGATGCCCGCTGCGATTTCGTGAAGGCCGATGTCTTCGACGTAGTCAAGGAAGAGAAGGAGGCAAGGAGGAGGTATGACTTCATAGTCCTCGACCCGCCGGCCTTCGTCAAATCAAAGGCAAAGATAGCAGAGGCCTTCAGGGCCTATTCCGATATCAACGCCGCGTGCATGTCGCTTGTCGAGCCGGGCGGCCTGCTCGCGACGTCGTCGTGCTCTTTCCACGTTGACAGGACGATGTTCCTGGAGATGCTCGGCGCAGCCGCCAAGAACGCCGGAAGGAACTGCCGAATCATCGAGGTGCGAGGCCAGGCAAAGGACCACCCGATTTCACTTGCAGTGCCGGAGACCGAGTACCTCAAATGCGTCATAATGCAGGTGCTCTAAAGGCCGGTTGAGCCGCTCTTGCGCTCGTCCTGGGCAGCGCCTTCTTCCGGATGAAAGACAGCGGAAACATCATCACCAAGCGACCCGTTGAGCCTGAAGGCCCTTGCAAGGCCCATAACGCATATCTCGAGATTTTCCCTTCT
>CAZDUP010000312.1:0-2644 GCA_964508625.1 uncultured Thermodesulfobacteriota bacterium | reverse complement strand
GGATCGCCTTGAGGGGCCTTTTCATAATCGACAAGCTCGGCAAGATACGCCACATAACGATAAACGACCTCCCGCTCGGGAGGAACGTGGACGAGGTCCTGAGGGTCCTGGACGCCATTCAGTTCAACGAAAAATACGGCGAGGTCTGTCCGGCCAACTGGAAGCAGGGCGAGTCAGGCATGAAGCCCAACCAGTCCGGCCTTGAGGATTACGCTCAGTCGCACTTCTAAGGAGGGCCGCGAGATGACGGAATGGAAATGCTCTGAATGCGGCTTTTCGAAGGAGTCACGCTGCAAGCCGAAGAAGTGCCCTGAATGCGGCTCATCCGCCTTCTCAAAAGACGGTGGTGCCGCTCAAAAAGAGGGCTGAGCGTTAACCCTGGCAGCGGCCTCGCAACGGGGGAGGCCATGGATGAGGCAAGGGACAATGTAATACATGTTCAATTCGGAAGGGGCGGCCGGACAGCGGACGACGGTTCAGCTGAAAGGAGCCCCGGAACCGATTCGATAAACGCTTACTTCAAGACCATAAGGAGGATACGCCTTCTCACGGCTGACGAGGAGAAGCGCCTGGCAAGGCGGATAGCTAAGGGCGACGCCGATGCCAGGAGGGAGATGATTGAGGCCAACCTCCGCCTTGTCGTGAACATTGCCAAGAGGTACTTGAACAGGGGCCTTCCGCTTCAGGACCTCATCGAGGAAGGGAACATAGGCCTCATTAAATCCGTGGAGCGATTCAGGCCGTCAAAGGGCTGCAAGTTCTCCACCTACGCCACCTACTGGATAAGGCAGTCCATAGACAGGGCCATAGCAAACCAGGCCAATACGGTAAGGCTGCCCATACACATAACGACCGACATTGCCAAGGTCGCCAGGGCCGAGCGGGACCTCACGATGGAGTTCGGCAGGGAGCCCAGCGTAGGAGAGATATCCGGCAAAACCGGCCTCTCCGGCAGATATGTCAAAAAGCTCAACGGCATAAACAGGAAGAGCTACTCGCTCGAGGCGGCGATCAACGAAGAAACCGAGCAGCCGCTCGTCGAGAAGCTCGAGGACGAGAGCTTCCCGCCTCCGATGGAGGCCATAGGGAGCGCGGACAGGGCCGGGAAGTTGAGAGAGTGGCTCGAATGCCTTGACGAGAACGAGAAGGTGGTCATAAGAGAGCGTTTCGGGCTCGACGGGCAGGAGCCGAAGACGCTGGAGACCGTTGGCAGGGAGTTCGGCATAACAAGGGAGAGGGTAAGGCAGATAGAGGCAAAGGCGCTTGGCAAACTGAGGCAGATGGCCGATGAGACGGATATCGAATATTCTGATGTGGCTTGAAAGGACTGATACGGCTTTCCTACCAGCGATATTCCGCAGCGCATGAATCCGCCTTTACAGCCCGCCCCCAAAGCCCGCAGTGAAGCTCAGGGGAGGCATTTTAAATGCCTCCCCTGAATTTATTTCAGGAAAAGATTTCAGTAAAGCCCTTCCTCAATCAGCCGAAATAGATATCAGGGGAGTATGATAATAGCCGATTCAAACATATGCATGCACGCGGAGCGCTCGCACGCCGAACACGGCGCGAAAAAGAGCGAGCTCAAGGCATGGACAGGGCCGAGGCCCTCTGAGGACGCAAGCGTTGGCCAGCGCCGCCCAATGGCGGACACGCTCGACATATCCGAAGAGGCGAGGGCGCGTTTCGAGTCCATGAAAAAGCGCCATGCAGAGGGCATCAGGCAAAGGCGCTCAATGGAGATGCCTGAGGGGATAGACAACGAGACCTTCCTGAAAAAGCTCCTGCTCGAGGCCTTGACCGGCAAAAAGATAAAGGTAATGAACGTCGAGCCCGTGAAGCAGGGAGAGGCCGAGGCGATAAAGAACGCCAGAGAGGCCGCTCCTTCTCAAACGACCCCTGAATGGGGCATGACCTATGAAGCGAGCGAGACTGTCGCGAGCTTCGAGGCAGTGACCCTCTCCGCATCAGGCAGCATAAGGACAAAGGACGGCAGAGAGATATCATTTGACCTTGAGCTCAGCATGATGAGGGCCTCCATCACCGAGACGACTACCAGCATAAAGGCCGGTAATGCCATTGACCCGCTTGTCATCAACTACGGCGGCACTGCCGCTGAGCTTACATCCATGAAGTTCGAGTTCGACCTCGATGCCGATGGCGCGGACGAGCTAATCCCGTTCGCCGGGCGCGGCTCAGGCTTCCTTGCCATTGACCTCAATGGAGACGGCAAGGTCAACAACGGCAACGAGCTCTTCGGCCCGAAGACAGGCAACGGCTTCAAAGAGCTCGCGAGCCTCGATCTTGACGGCAACAGATGGATTGACGAGGCTGACCAGGCCTACAACAACCTCTTTGTCTGGTCAAAGGACCTTGACGGCAAAGACGTGCTGAAGACCCTGAAGGAGCTCAATATCGGCGCCCTGAGCCTCACCTATGAGAGCACGAGCTTCGAGGTAAGGGACTCTTCCAATACCTATAACGGCCAGGTGCAGTCAACCGGCCTATTCCTCACCGAAGACATGACCCCCGGAATCGTGCAGCAGATAGACCTGGTAGTCTAACAGGTATGAAATAAGGCCCATCTGCTTTGTTATCTTCGTCGCTCGTAGTATCGGCGTACGACAAAGAGTACGCCTCCTTCCTC
>CAZDUP010000311.1:0-2687 GCA_964508625.1 uncultured Thermodesulfobacteriota bacterium | reverse complement strand
CCTCTTCCCTTATCGACCTGTAAAAAAGCTCATGCACGTCAAAGAAGACCGGCATCTTCAAACGGCCCTTATACTTTAAAAGAAAATCGGCAAGTTTCAAGTGGCGCAGGAACAATACACCACCCTCACTTTGCGCCAGCATGAGGTATAAGAGGAGGGAGATGTTGTAGAGGCCGTGCCATGAGAATCTGAAGAGGCGTCCTCGCTTGCCCCTCAGCATGGGAAGCCTGACTATTTTTAGCCCCGGCTTGCTTTCGAGCGAATAGAACTTCATGAGCCCGTCATCGGTAACGCCGGAATCGACGGCCGTTATGAGCCTTACGTCAGCGCCGTGTGCCGCCAGGGCAGAGGCGGTATTCATCATCTGTATGAAACGCGCCCTCTGGTCAGGCAGTGCCTCTGGTATGGGAAAGAATATGGTCATCGAGCCGGTAAAAGGCCTGAATTGAACCTGTCGATTATCTCGGCAACAGGGACGTCGTATGTAAGGACGGATATTACATGCTTATATCCCTCAAGGGCTATCCGCTCCCTCTCAGTGGCGTTGGCCAGATAGTACCCGAGCTTTTCCGCGAAGTCCTCTTTGCCGTCATAGGTGACAACGTGTTTTCCGGGGGTGAGTACCTCGCCCAAGTCCTTTGCGCCGTCCGTAAGGAGAAAGGCCCTGCAAGCCGGGACCTCGAGCATCCGCATGTTCATGCCTTCCCTCAGGTTGCCCCGCCTTCCCCAGCTCGAGATATCGACCACGACCCGGCTCTGGTTATAGAGCCCGAGAAGCTCCTTGCCCCAGATATTCCGGGCAGCAACTGCCTCCGGGTATCTTGACCTCATGACCTTCGCAGGTATCATATTCTTGCCGTATATGGCTGCCTTTTGGGAAACCTTCAGTCCGGCCTCTATAAAGGCCCTGCGTTCGGCAGTTCCTTTTCCCACAAAGCACCAGTCATAGACCTTTTCGCTTTCAATTGGATGAAAGGCCTCAGTATCTGCCGAATGGCGCATTAGGCCGACGTTTCCGAGGCCCCGCTTCCTCGCCTCTTCAAGGCAGTTCCGGCCAAGAAAATAATAATAATCGCACAACGCCGCCTCTGCAAGGGCCTCCTCCATCCTCTCCTCTGTCTCCACCCACCAGCCGAAGAGCGCTGCCTTTGCCCTTATCTTCCTGAGCACATCGTCCTTGAGCCTGATGCCGGTTACGAGGAATACCAGGTCAGGCGAGAATTTGTCTATCTCCTCAAGGAGCTTCGTGGAGCTATAGTTCTTCTGCGTCAGCGGATGTTCGGTGAAAAAGAGCCTGTCCTTTGGCAGCAGCCTGAAGTTATGGGCCTGCTTGTTTATGAAATGCAGGACATACCGGTCATACCAGTTGTTGACCTGTATATCGAATGTCCTGGCTTCGACGCCCGCCCTCTCAAAGGCCCGCCTGAAGTACTCGGCAATGGGAGGCCGTGAGAGATAGACTATGAGCGCCTTTTTTAGCCCGATGTCCGGCATCCTGTCTCTTCCTCCAAGCGGTCCACGACATTCGTCCACGCAAATAACCGGTTTACGCGCTCCCTGCCAGAGCTGCCGAGCGACTTACGGAGGGCATCGTCTTCCAGCAGCCGCGATATTGCTCCGGCAAGGGCCTTCTCGTCCTTCGGGGACACAATCATACCAGTCTCAGCAACAACCTCTGGTATGCCGCCCACGTCTGTAGCGACAACTGGCACGCAGCAGGCCATCGCCTCAGCAATCGATATTCCGAACGTCTCATCAGCAACGCTCGGGAAGAGCGCGAGGTCGGCAATTGAATAGTAAGCCGGCAACTCGTGGTTTGGAAGCGAGCCCATGAACGTGACCCTGTCCTGTACCCCGTGCCTTCTGGCAAGCTCAACTAGCTCTCCCCTGTACGGGCCGTCGCCGATGACGACGTACCTGATGTCCTGCTTTTTTGATGCTTCAGCAATCGCTGCTATGGCGTGCTGTATGCCTTTCCAACCGATAAGCCTGCAGGCGCTTATCGCCAATCGGCACCTCGGCCCAGACTTGAGTTTTTTCTCAAGTTCTTTGTCCGGCTCCGTTACTGAAAACCTCTCCAAATTTATTCCGTAATAGAGCACCTTTGGCTCTACGCCACAGTGGTCGCGAATCATAAATGCATTATAGCGACTGCATGAGAATACAAAATCAGCCTTCCTTAAGAGATACCCGTAGAGCGGGAAGAACTCCGTGCCGCCAGAGTGGTATATTACCTTTGCCGAAGAGAGCCTTGCGGCGAGGAGCGCAGCAGGGAGATCAAAGGGCTTGAAGACGCAGATGTAATCGTACCTCTTCCTCGAAAGCGTCCTGAAGGCAAAGAAGGCGAAGGAGAGCCTCTCGAGGAATTTCTTGAGCCTCGACCCAACACCCTTGAAACAGCTCCTGTCAATGAACGGGAATGTCAGCACAGAGCAGTTCGGCGGCACCTCTTCCCTTATATTGCCCCTGCCGCCGATGAGGTCCACAGCATGCCCCCGCAAGGCAAGATTCCTGGCAAGCCCCCAGGCAAAGGTCTCTATGCCGCCCCTGAGGATGGTGGCCGTAAGCTCGAAAATGGCAAAACTCGAGCCTGCCTTCTTTCTCAGTGCTACTTCATTCATTTTGAAGTGCATCTCCTTTCAGTCTCGATTACCCGCTCAGCCGCGGCCAGCACCTCTTCAACGCCT
>CAZDUP010000310.1:0-2691 GCA_964508625.1 uncultured Thermodesulfobacteriota bacterium | reverse complement strand
CCTTGTGATGGAGGGGCTGTCGCTCTTCCTCGAAATCTTGTCTATCTCGTCGATGTAGACGATGCCCTTCTGGCACCTCTCGATGTCGTACTCCGCGTTCTGCAGGAGGCTCAGGATGATGTTCTCGACGTCCTCTCCCACGTAGCCAGCCTCGGTCAGGGTAGTTGCGTCGGCGATGGTGAATGGGACGTTCAGTATCTTCGCAAGCGTCTGCGCGAGAAGGGTCTTGCCGGAGCCTGTCGGGCCCACAAGGAGGATGTTGGACTTCTGGAGCTCGACATTGCCGAGCGCCACCTTGGACTCTATCCTCTTGTAGTGGTTGTGCACGGCCACGGAGAGCACCTTCTTGGCGTGCTCCTGGCCTATGACGTACTCATCCAGCGTCTTTTTAATCTCAGACGGCTTGGGGATGGTATGCTCCCGCTTCTTGAACTCCTCTTTCTCGTACTCCTCGGCAATTATGTCGTTGCAGAGTTCAATGCACTCGTCGCATATATAGACCATGGGTCCGGCGACGAGTTTCTTCACCTCGTCCTGCCCTTTGCTGCAGAACGAACATGTCAGGTAGCTGCCACCCTTCTTGTTGATCGACATCTTGTCCTCCGACCAGTCCTTTGGTCGAAACCGCTTGTTTTATCTGCCTATTTCGGTTTCGCTTCTGTTGCTGTCCGCTTCTCTATAACCGTGTCAATTATACCATACTCGACTGCCTGCTGCCCAGTCATAAAAAAGTCCCTTTCGGTGTCCCTGTGCACCTTTTCCAGGGGCTGACCCGAATGCCTTGCCATGATGCCGGTGAGCTCTTCGCGCACCCTTACTATCTCCTTGGCCTGTATGTCTATGTCGGTGGCCTGGCCCTGCGCGCCGCCGAGAGGCTGATGGATGAGTATGCGCGAATGAGGTAGCGCGAACCTCTTGCCCGGAGCGCCTCCGCACAGCAGGAGCGCGCCCATCGAGGCTGCCTGCCCTATGCAGATGGTCGACACGTCGGGCTTGACGTATTGCATGGTGTCGTAGATGGCGAGGCCCGCTGTCACGAGCCCGCCCGGAGAGTTGATGTACAGGTGAATGTCCTTGTCAGGGTCCTCTGATTCAAGGAACAGGAGCTGTGCGACTATGAGGTTTGCGACGAGGTCGTCGACCCCGCTCCCGAGGAAGATGATCCTGTCCTTCAGGAGCCTTGAGTATATGTCATAGGCCCTCTCTCCCCGTCCAGACTGCTCGACTACCATAGGGACCAGATTCATATCCCCTCCCCGGTCATTTATTTTATTGCCCTCAGGGCTTAAGCCCCGGGCTTGCTCGAATCTATTATGATATCGAATACCTTCTCGTGCTTGAGGCCGTCCTTTATGACCTCGAGGGCGCCTTCCCTCTCCACCCTGGCCATGAGGGACTCGTAGGCAACTCCCCTCTGGGCCGCTATGTTCCTCACAGCGGCCTCGACCTCCTTGGCATCTGCCTCGACCTTCTCTTTAGCGGCTATATGGTCGAGGATGATATCCTCCTTCACAGACCTTATAGCGGCAGGAGTGTACTTTTCCTTTAGCTGATCTATCGAGAGTCCCCTGTCCTCGGGCGCAAAGACCCCCATTTTCATGTTCTCAAGGACCCTGTTGAGGATGATGGCCATGTACCTGTTTACGAGGGCCTCCGGCACATCGAACGGGTTCGCGTCGATGAGGGCCGAGAGTATCTCGTTTTTGAGCTTCTCCTTCACATCGGCCTTCTTGTGCTTTTCTATCTCGGTCTTTACCTTGCCCCTGAGCTCGAGGCTGTCCACGCAGCCAAGGTCCCTGGCGAACTCCTCGTTGAGCTCGGGCGTGGATTTTTCCTTTACGGATTTGACGCTTATCTTGAAATGTCCGGTCTTGCCCGAGAGGTTTGCTTCGCTGTAGTTCTCAGGGAACTTGATATCAGCGCCCCTCTCCTCGCCCTTTGTTGCGCCTGTCAATGCCTCGTCAAAGCCGGGCAGCAGCGTCCTTTCACCAATTATACACTGATAACCGGTCGCCTTGCCGTTCTTGATGGGCTCTCCGTCGAGAAATGCCTCGAAATCCACCTCTACGAGGTCGCCCTGGCCAGCGCCCCTGTCCACGTCCTTGAACTCGCCGGCAGCCTGCTGGAGGTTCTTGAGACCCTGCTCAATGTCCTCCTCGGTCACTGTCACCTCTTCCTTCTTGAGCGCCATGCCCTTGTAGTTCTCGATTGTCACGCTGGGCTGGACCTCGACCGTAATCGAGTAGGCGAAGTCCTTGCCATCTTCGACACGCTCGTTCTTGAGGTCTACCTTCGGGGCCTCGACCGGGATGAGCTTTTTCTCGCCCAGGGCCTGCGGATAGGTGGTCTCGATGAGCCTCTTGGTCACGTCCTCCTGCACATTTCCCCCGAACCTGGCTTTTATGATGTTCATGGGGATGGAGCCCTTCCTGAAGCCGGGGATGGAGGCGTTGGTCCTGATGTTGCGGTAGGCTGCATCGATCTCCTTCCTGACCGTCTCGGCAGGGACCGAAATGTCGAGCTTTTTCTTAACAGGGGTCAAATCCTCGATTTCAACTCTGATGTTCTGCATCTTGCCCTTTCCTTCTATGTGAGATTCATTTTAAGAATATTCTTAACTGGTGCGAGAGGGGGGAGTTGAACCCCCACGGTTGCCCACCAGATCCTAAGTCTGGCGCGTCTGCCGGTTCC
>CAZDUP010000309.1:960-2709 GCA_964508625.1 uncultured Thermodesulfobacteriota bacterium | reverse complement strand
CCGTGCTCGGAACAGAGACAGGGAAGGGCTTCCACCGGAAGCAGCGGGCTACGGGGCAGGACCTCATCGGCCAGGTGCCCTGGGGCACGCACCTGTGCCAGTTTTATTCCAACGACAAGGACCTGCACGAGATAGTGGTTCCCTATCTCAGGGCAGGGCTCAAGTCCAACGAGCTCTGCATGATGATCGCTTGCGGCAAAGAGGGTGTAAGGGAAGCGCTCCATGCCCTCAGGCGGAACATCTCCGGCTTCGATGCCTCGCTAAGCTCCGGGCAGATAGAGGTGCTGAGCCACGAGGACTGGTATCTCGAAGGCGGCAGCTTCGACGCCGAGAGAGTCCTCGGAAACTGGGCCAGCAGGCATGAGCAGGCCCTGAAGCGGGGGTTCGACGGCCTCAGGGTCACGGGCAACACCCTGTGGCTCGAAAAAAAAGACTGGAAGAGGTTCGCGGACTATGAGGCCGCTGTCCAGGAGCGCATAGGTGCCAAGCGGATGCTGGCCCTTTGCACATATCCGGCTGACTCTTTCTCCACGGCCGAGCTGGTGGAGGCCGCTTCTAGCCACAGCATGGCCCTCGTGAAGAGCGATTCCGCCTGGAAGGTGATCGAGAGCGCGGAGAAGAAGACTGCCCTCGACGCCCTTAAGCTGAGCGAAAAAAGATACAGGCTCCTCACAGAGCTCACCTCTGACCTCGTCTTCAGGATGCCCATAGCCCAGGACGGGAATCTCTCGATCGAATGGCTCACGCCGGCTTTTGAGAAGCTGTCAGGTTACCGCGCCTGGGAGATAGGCTCTTCAGAGAGCCTTGAGAGGATAATACACGCGGAAGACAGGTCCGGGTTCAAAGAGGCCGCGGCTGCTGCCCTCTCGGGCAGGGCATCAGAGCTTGAGGCGAGGTATTTCACGAAAGACGCGGAGCTCCGCTGGCTCAAGCTCCATGCCGTGCCGGAGTACCACGAGACCGCTAACATAATCCGCGCGGTGGTATGCAGGGGGCACGACATCACCGGGAGCAAGACCGCCGAAGAGAGCCTCAGAGAGCAGATGGCCATGATGGAAGGGCTCATCGAGAGCCTTCCCGGGTCATTCTATGTCATAGACGAGCAGGGCCGCATAATACGGTGGAACAGGAACCTAGAGACCATCACGGGCTATTCGGCCTCTGAAATTTCCGCTATGGCGCCAACGGATTTTTTCAACCCCTCTGACAGACCCCTCATAAGAGCAAGGATAAACGAAGCCTTCACTGAAGGAAGCATGGAGGTCGAGGCAGGTATCGTCTCCAAAGCCGGCAAGACCGTCCCATTTCTTTTCAGGGCCAGGCTTATCCACAGGGACGGCAAGCCATTCATCATAGGAATAGGACTCGACAATACGGAGCGGTGGAAGGCGCACGAAAACGAAAGGCGCCTGAGGGCCGAGCTCGAGGTAAAGGTGACGGAGCGTACCTCCGAGCTCCGCTCCCTTTTCAGCAGGCTCAAGTCGAGCGAGGAGAGGCTCCGCGCCCTGGTCGAGACCACGAACGACTGCGTCTGGGAAGTGGACTCATCTGCCGTCTATACGTACGTAAGCCCGAAGATGATGGACATACTGGGATACAGGCCCGAGGAGGTCCTCGGCAGGACGCCCTTTGACCTCATGCCTCCGGGTGAGGCCGAGAGGCTAAGGTCAATGTTCGGCGACATCGCCATCTCAAAAAAGCCCTTTACGCTCCTTGAGAACGTGAACAGGCACAAGGACGGGAGCCTGG
>CAZDUP010000309.1:0-950 GCA_964508625.1 uncultured Thermodesulfobacteriota bacterium | reverse complement strand
CCTCCTGGGCTACAGGGGCATAGACAGGGACATCACGAAGAGGAAGGTGCAGGAACAGGAGCGCGAGAGGATACAGGAGCAGCTCATCCAGTCGCAGAAGATGGAGGCCATAGGCAACCTCGCCGGCGGAATAGCGCACGACTTCAACAACCTCATGGTCGTCATCAGGCTCAACAGCAACATGGCCAGGAAAAAAGAAGAGACTGGGGAGAGCATACTGCCCTTCCTCGACCACATAGGCACAGCCGCAGAGCGGGCGGAGAACCTCACGCGCCAGCTCCTCATCTTCAGCCGCAAGCAGCCCACGACAATAAGCGCCCTGAACATCAACACGAAGGTCGAGAACATCCTCGAGATGTTGAAGCGCATCATCGGCGAGAACATTACCATTAAGACCGACCTCGACCCTCACATAGGCTGCATAAGGGCTGACAGGGTGAATATCGAGCAGGTCATAATGAACCTGGTCATAAACTCGAGGGACGCTCTCCCCAGGGGCGGGTCCATCACCATAAAGACCGATAACGTCGTCATATCCGGAGGGGATTCGCTGCGCGCGGCCTCGCTGGGAAAGGGGAGCTACGTGAGGATAATGGTAGAGGACAACGGCGTGGGCATGGACAGCGGCGTGATAAAGCGGATATTCGAGCCGTTCTACACGACTAAGGGCGTGGGCGGCACAGGCCTGGGGCTCGCGGTCGTGCACAGCATTGTGAAGGAACTGAGCGGGTGGATAGACGTTGAGAGCAAGCCGGGCTTTGGCAGCAGGTTCGACGTCTACCTGCCGTCAACCGACGCAAAGGAAAAGACAGAGCCCATGAGGGAATCATACGTGGAAACACCGGGCAGGGGCGAGCGCGTGCTGGTGGTCGAGGACGAGAAGCTCCTCCGGAGGAGTGTTGCGGTCGTGCTCTCCAGAAACGGCTACAGCGTCTTCGAGGCGGCATCGG
>CAZDUP010000308.1:0-2755 GCA_964508625.1 uncultured Thermodesulfobacteriota bacterium | reverse complement strand
GCACCCGCCTATGAGCTTCGGCAGGAGGCCGAGGTGAAACCAGGGGCGGTGCTGGTCGTCTGGTTCGATGATAAGGCCGGGAGGCTCGTGCTCGAATAGGCCAGATCAGTCCAAATGTTTCCTTGAGGCGGAAAACCCTTTGTTTTCCGCCTTTTTCATTAAAGCGGGTCCCATTTTTCTCCGAAATGATCATGTAGATGAAATCTCTTGTAAATTGGGGTTTTTAGATATATTATCCAAGTAGTTACGCTCAATACCCGCCTTAAAAGGGACCTAATGAGAATTGGTATCAGGGTCAAGCTCCTCATCTTCGCCGCACTTGCCTGGGCCTTCATTTTCGGCATATACAGCGTCTATATCTATAAGGAAAGAATAGCCCAGACCCACAGGATGGCACTGATGACAGCCGGCTATCTCTCAAGGGAGCTGGCTGCCGAGCGCCAGTACTATACCTCCACGGTCGTGAGGCGCGCTCTTGACGCCGGCCTCACGGTATCGAGCGCATACCACGATATTGAGCGGGCCATACCCCTGCACTTCACCTTCATAAAGGAAGCGACACAGGCGATAGGCGCGGAAGGGACCCTGACCATCGACCTCGTAAGCGCGCATCCGGTAAACCCCAACAACATGCCGAGGGACGAATTCCAGAGGCAGGCCTTTGCGCAGTTCGCAAACGGCTCGGTCACATCCTTCCACAGCTTCGAGGACTACAAGGGCAAGAAATCCGTCAGGTACATGATTCCCGACATCGCGACCTCCCAGACCTGCGTGGACTGCCATAACTCTCACCCGATGAGCCCCAAGAGCGACTACAAGATAGGCGACGTGGCCGGAGGGCTTGAGATAATAATACCCATTGAGAGCGAGCTCGCGGCCGCCATGAACGACATCTGGCGTTCCATCGCCTTCGGCTTTGTCGTGGTGCTCGCGATGGGCCTTGTAGGCCTCGCCTTCATAAGGAAGACCGTCACCTCGCCCATCCTCTCTCTCGTGGACACCACCAAGCAGCTCGCCTCGGGCGACCTCACGAGCAAGGCGCAGGTAGCGACAAACGACGAGATAGGCGACCTCGGGGGCCAGATGAACGAGGTCGTTGACAACCTCCACAGGATGATAGGGGAGATAAGGAGGTCTTCAGACGAGGCGGCAGTCATATCGCACGGCGTCAGGGACATGAGCAGGTTCGTGCTCGACGGCTCGAACGTGCAGGGCGCGGCCATAGATTCCATAGGCACCAACATGAAGGGCGTCAACGCCTCGATGTCCGGCATAGCCAATTACACGGAGCTCCTGGCCAAGTCCCTTGAGAAGGGATCGAGCTCGGTCCTCGAGCTTGGAACAGGCATAAACGAGATAGTCGAGAGCATGGAGTCTTTGTCCATGAGCGTTGACGAGACCTCGGCCTCGACCCGCGACATGTCCTTTTCCATAAAGGAAGTCGCGGAGAACATCGACAGCCTCTCGTCCGCCGCGACCCAGGTATCCTCCTCGATGTCCCAGATAAACGCAAAGATAAAAGAGGTCGAGGCCAACGCGGCCGAGGCCTCGAAGTTCGCCGAAGAGGTCATAAGGGACGCGAAATCAGGGGCCGAGAGCGTGGAATCGACCATCGACGGCATCCTGAAGACAAAGGAGATAACCCGCGAATCCACATTTATTGTCAACAGCCTCTCTGAAAGGGTTAAAGAAATCGGCAAAATACTCGATGTTATACAGGAGGTGGCCGAAGAGACGAACCTTCTGGCCCTCAATGCCGCGATAATAGCCGCCCAGACCGGCGAGCACGGCAAGAGCTTCTCGGTCGTGGCAAACGAGATAAAGGACCTTGCCGAGAGGACCTCGACCTCTGCAAAGGAGGTCTCCGAGATAATCCACGCGGTCGAGCTCGAGAGCGAGCGCGCCGTAAAATCGATGGAGCGCGGCTTTCTCAGCGTCGAAGAGGGCGTGCGCCTCTCAATGAACGCCGGGGAGGGCCTCCGGAAGATCATGGGCAGCGCCCAGCGCTCTACCGCGAGCGTGCGCCAGATAGCGGCTGCCTCCGAGCTGCAGGCCTCTGAGAGCAGGATGGTCGCTGAAGCGACCGAGAAGGTCGCGGAGATGACCAGGAGGATAGTGAACGCGACCCACGAGCATGCCAGGGGCAGCGAGCTCATAAACAAGGCCACGGAGCGCATGTCGGATATAACATACAGGGTCAAGGCCACGACAAAGTCTCAGGCAGAGGCCACCCGCCAGATAACCTCGACCATCGAGGACGTGAACAGGATGGTAGCCTATATAAATGACGTCATAAAGGAGCAGAGCAGAAATACCAACAAGGTGCTCGAGGCCCTTAACGCGGTAAAGAGGATATCGGTCGAGAATATTGAGAAGGCGTTGAAGACCGACAAGGCGGTAGAAGAGCTCGCGAGGCTCGACCGGCAGGTTACCGAGAACGTCAAGCGGTTCAAGCTCAAGTGACGCTTTTTATCGGTTTATTCATTCAAAATCAATCGTTTGGCTGATTATTTGCGTTTCAGGGGCAGGATAGGCCCAAAACAGGGGCCAAAGGCTCTTTCAAGCCTGAAAAATCTTGCATGGGGGGGTCTGATACCTTATAATGACTTAAAGTTTGCGGCAAAACCGCTCTTTTTGCGCATTCAGCCTCTCAGGCAGGGGATCTCCGGCCTTAAAGTTGCACCCGCCTCCTTAAGTCAGCTACAAAACGGCGGCATCCGAACTTCCGGCCAGGGCTGCAAGGCCTTGTAACGGC
>CAZDUP010000307.1:0-2843 GCA_964508625.1 uncultured Thermodesulfobacteriota bacterium | reverse complement strand
GTGGGGCTGCCGGGTGATAGGGTCGAGCTCAGGGACCGCAAGATATATGTCAATAACGAGAGGTGGGAAGAGTCCTTCGGCGTGCACAAGGGCGGCGCCTTCGGCGAAGAGGTAGAGCGCAGCGTCTCTTTCGGGCCCTATACCGTGCCAGATAACTCGGTCTTTGTCATGGGCGACAACCGTGACAGGAGCTTTGATTCCAGGTACTGGGGCCCTGTGCCAATAAAGGACATAAAGGGCAAGGCCATAATCATATACTGGTCGTGGAACAAGGACAGCCACTGGGTGAGATTCGGACGTATAGGGGATATAATAAAATAATCTGTTCCGCCTTTTTCAGACCCGCTCCCCCGTACCCTGAAAATTATTGCAGCTTTGGGCTTTTGGTGTTATAAGCAGGTCTTTACATCCGGTAGCCTTGATGACAGAAAAAGGGCCTGAACCCGAGAGCGGATTTGAGCGGCTGGCAGGAGATTTCATAAGCTACCTTGCCGTCGAGAGGAACGCGTCTCCTCACACGAGGGATGCGTATTTGAGGGACCTCGGCCAGTTCCACTCCTTTCTCGTGGAAGACGGAAGGTACGGGCAGCACCCTGACGCATTGAGGATTGACGAGGCCGCTGTCACTGCCTACGTATACTGGCTCTACCAGGGGAGAAGGAAGGTCTCGATTGCGAGGAAGCTCGCCTCTGTCAGGTCTTTTTTCAGGTATCTCATCAGAAAAGGCTTGATCGACAGGAACCCGGCAGAGGGAGTTCCGACCCCAAAGATAGAGAAGTACCTTCCCGTGGTGATGAGCGTCGAAGAGGCAGGCAGCCTTGTCGAAGCGCCTGCCCATAATGAAAAGAAGAGAAGCCTGAGGGACCTCGCTGTACTGGAGGTCCTTTATTCGTCCGGCATAAGGGTAAGCGAGCTTACGGGGCTCGACATCAAGGACATGGACCTCAAGGCCGGGACCATAAGGGTGCTCGGCAAGGGCGGCAAGGAGCGCATCGCCTATCTGGGCGCGCGCGCAAAGGCCTCACTTGAGGCATACTTGAAGGAGAGAGGGAGCGCGGAAGGCCCTCTGTTCATCGGCAGGGGCTCTCGCATCACCCAAAGGAGCGTTCAGAGGCTGGTGAAGGAATGCGCTCAATTAAGCGGCATCTCGAAAGACCCCACGCCCCACGCCTTGAGGCATTCGTTCGCCACACACCTGTTGGACGCGGGGGTTGATCTCAGGGCAATACAGGAGATGCTTGGCCACGCAAAGCTCTCCACGACACAGAGATATACGAAGGTAAGCCTCTCCTCCATGATGGAGGCATATGATAAGGCCCATCCGAGGGCTAAAAAAGTTTAAAAGTTGTCATTCTGAGCGAAGCGAAGAATCTGGTTTTTTTGAATGTGAATGAAACTCCCCGCCGCAAGTAGCTGGGTATCTCCAAACATCCCCTCCCTCGTCAAGGGGGAGGAGTTAAAGACAGCGCTGCAAGCTGCTGGGAATTTGACCCGAACGTGATTAAAATACGAGATTCTTCGGTCGCTTAAGCTCCCTCAGAATGACAGATTCAACAGCGGAGGCCTCTTGTCAGGCACGACTTTCCACGGGACGACGATAATAGCCGTAAGGCGCGACAACAAAGTGGCCATCGCCGGCGACGGGCAGGTCACGCTCGGCAACACTGTCATGAAAAAGGGCGCGGTCAAGGTTAGAAGCATGCTCGAAGGCAAGGTGCTCGCCGGTTTCGCTGGCTCGACAGCCGACGCCATGACCCTTTTCGACAAGTTCGAGGGCAAGCTCGAGAGCACGAGGGGCAACATCACCAAGGCGGTCATAGAGCTCGCCAAGGACTGGCGCACGGACAGGATACTCCGGAGGCTCGAAGCGCTCCTCGTGGTGGCTGACAAAGACCACACCTTCATAATATCCGGCAACGGCGATGTGATAGAGCCGGAGGAGGGCATCGCCGCAATAGGCTCGGGCGGGGCATTTGCGCTGGCAGCGGCAAAGATGCTCATCCGGCACACGGCCTTCGACGCCGCGAAGATAGCGGAAGAGGCCCTGAAGACCGCGGCAGAGATCTGCATCTACACGAACAGCAATATAACAGTTGAAGAGCTATCTTAACAAGCTCTCGCAACATAAAGGAATATAATGAAAAGTTTTACTCCTCGCGAGATAGTCTCCGAGCTCGACAAGTACATAATAGGCCAGAGGCAGGCAAAGAGGGCCGTGGCAATAGCGCTCCGCAACCGCTGGAGGCGCCAGCAGGTCGGCGCAGAGCTCCGCGATGAGATATACCCGAAGAACATCATAATGATAGGCCCCACGGGCGTTGGCAAGACCGAGATATCGAGAAGGCTTGCCAAGCTCGCGCAGGCGCCCTTCATTAAAGTAGAGGCCAGCAAGTTCACGGAAGTCGGCTACGTGGGCCGCGACGTTGAGAGCATAATCCGCGACCTTACGGAACTCTCCGTCAAGATGGTCAAGGACGAGGAGAAGATAAGGGTCAGGGTCAGGGCAAAGGACATGGCAGAGGAGAGGGTTTTGGACCTCCTTTTGCCGCCCGTGACAGTCGCGCCCTATCAGCAGGCAGACCAGGAGAGGCTTGCCAAGGAGCGCGAGCTGCAGAAGTCCACGAGGGAGAAGCTCAGGACGCTTCTGCGCGAAGGCAAGATGAACGACAAGGAAATCGAGGTCGAGACGGCAGAGCAGCAGAAGATGCCGTCTATAGAGATACTCACCTCCTCAGGCGGCATGGAAGAGATGGACATGAACTTCAAGGACATGTTCTCCAACCTCTTCCCAAAGAAGACCAGGAAGCGGAAGGTCAAGGTGCCCGAGGCATATGAGGTCCTCA
>CAZDUP010000306.1:439-2844 GCA_964508625.1 uncultured Thermodesulfobacteriota bacterium | reverse complement strand
GCGCGCTTGCGCTCCGCTGCTGGAAGGACGGCGAATTCGTGAGGGCCGTTGTCTCGGATTCGGGCCACGGCATACCTGAAGAGAAGATGAGCCAGATATTCGACCCGTTCTTCACGACAAAACCCGTGGGCGCCGGAACCGGCCTTGGTCTTTACGTGGTATACAGGATAGTCACGAAATACCGCGGGGGCATAGACGTCGAGAGTTCGGAAGGCCGGGGCACGTCCTTTAAGCTCAAGTTCCCGGCCTTTGACGGGAGTGAGGCCTTTGAGGAAGACGAGTTCATAGCTTCACCGGAACCCAAATCAAACTGAGTAAAGGAGCAAAAGTGAGGCGCTTTCTTATCCGGGCCATTCTGGGCATCGCACTTATTTCGCCGGGCCTGTCGTTCGCGGAAGACCTCTCGAGGATGGAGAGGCTTGAGCAGGAGATAAAGGAACTGAGGCAGGAGAACCAGGAGATAAAAAAGAGGATAGACACGGTCGCAGCCGGGGCTCCCGGCCCCGAGGAGGCCGCGGATGCGATTGGCAACCCTACGTGGTGGATCGAGATAGCGGGCTACGCTGACGTCGAGTTCTATCTAACGGACAACGACAGCGATAACGCCCATTTCAGGGTGCGCCACCTGAGCCTCTTTTTCAAGAAGGAGATACAGAAGGAGTGGAGGCTCTTCTCGGAGATAGAGTACGAGGACGCGCCGTTCATCGAGTCAGAGCACGCGACCGACGACGCCCAGACCGTGCAGGGCAAGCTCCTTGTCGAGCAGATGTACATAGAGTATCACCCTGAGTTCCACTGGAACGTCCGGGCAGGCAGGTTCCTTACCCCTGCCGGACTCTGGAACATATACCATTATCCGCCGTACGTGCCGACCCAGACAAGGCCCTTGATAGTGCGCCGCATCTTCCCGCAGGTGTCAGACGGAGCTCAGCTCATGTACTCCTTCACAGCCGGGGATTCCGTGATAGATACGCACCTGTATGCCGCGAACGGCGCAGGGAACCCGGGCAGGCTCGACAGGAACGAGGAGAAGGCCGTGGGCGGCAGGGCGCACCTGCAGAACGGCATCCACGGCCTCGGCGCGTCCGTCTACAGCGAGATAGACAACTCTGACGTACAGAGGAACGCCTTTGGCCTGCACTATCTCCTGGACTATTACCCGTTCAGGTTTCAGACCGAGTACCAGTACAGGCAGAACTCGCCTGAGGCGGGCCCTGGTTTTATTGACAGGGGCTTTTACGCGCAGCTTACCTATGATGTGGGAAATTGGACGCTGGCAGGCCGCTATGACTGGTATGACCCGGACGGCGGCGAGGCCCAAGCCGACATCTTCAGGTACACGGGCGCGGTCAACTACCATTTTGCGCATAACGTCGTGGCCAAGGCAGAGTACAACAGGAACGTCTTCGAGGACAGCACCGAAGACTATAACGAGCTCATATTCGCCATAGTCGTCGCCATAGGAGATCTCTGATGCAAAGAATTCCCCGCATATTAATCCTTCTCATCGCGTTCTTTTTAGCGGCTGCGCCTGCGCGAGCCATCTCAGAGGAGGCAATCGCGATAATCGTCAACAGGGACAACCCGCAGAAGGCCTTGAGCAGGGACGAGGTAAGAAGGATATACACCAACTCGGTCCTCGAATGGCCGGACGGGACCCCGGTGGCGATCTACGACCTTTCGGTCGAGGACCCGGTCCGTGAGATATTTTCAGGAAAGGTGCTGAGGAAGGCGCCATCTAAAGTGGCGCAGGAGTGGGCGCATCTCAAGATAACGAACCAGGCAAAAAACCCGCCGAGGGCAGTAAAGAGCGAGTCTATAATAATAAGGAGAATAGCACGGGAAAAGGGCGCTATCGGCTACGTCTCTCTGAGCTCTGTTGAGGGCAACCCTGAGGTAAGGGTAGTAAACACCATCCAGTGAGCCGTCTAATAACCTGAGGCGTTATTGTAGCTGTTGAGCTCGCCCACGGGCCTTATAAAGGTATACCTGGCCGGGTCGTTGATGAGCTTGTCTGCCGAAAGTCCGACTGTCTTCGATGGTATTGTAAAAGGAAGGCCTATTACAAATACCACCGCGCCCACGGCGGTTGCGACAATGCCAAGGGGCCTGGTGAAGAGCACGTCAAAGACTATGGCTCCAGACGTAGGCTCCTCGTCGTAGGCGGTGGTTGCCCGGGCCGGTACAGCTGCAGCAAAGAGCGTGAGGGCCGCGACAAGAGCGCAAAGGGTCTTTTTCATGGGTCTACCCCTCTCTCTCCGGAATTGCCTCCCTCTCAGGAAGGCTCTCCTAATAATATCCCTTTTTCATTTTTTTGCAAGGCGGGTCCTCATGAGGCGGCTGCCACAAGCTGCCTGAATGACGGGTGGTATGGACCTGCAATTATGGATTTTTCCAGCTCTTTT
>CAZDUP010000306.1:0-429 GCA_964508625.1 uncultured Thermodesulfobacteriota bacterium | reverse complement strand
GCAGCCCCATGCGGATCACAGGTATGCCAGCGCTGTCCAGCGCCTTCTTTACCTCTACGCAGAGCTTGACCATCTCATCGAGCGGCCAGGGCATGTACTTTCCGCCGAGATACAGCCGGTGCAGCGGCGTGTCGCGGAGGACTATCGAAGGATAGACCCTGACGAAATCAGGGGACAGGGCTATAATTTTTTTTGTCGTCTCCATTACCGTATCGTGAGTGTCGCCGGGAAGGCCGGGCATGAACTGAAGGCCCACGCTGAGGCCCGCGTCCTTCAGCTCCCGCACAGCCCTTTCGGTAGCCTCAGGCCCGTGCCCCCTGCCCGAGAGCCGGAGCACATGCCCGTCCATTGACTGGGCTCCGAGCTCGACTGTGGCTACACCGTGCGCTTTAAGGAACTCGCAGATATGCCCGTTGATATAATCCGGCC
>CAZDUP010000305.1:0-2861 GCA_964508625.1 uncultured Thermodesulfobacteriota bacterium | reverse complement strand
GCTCCAAGCAGGTGCTCGACATGATGGCGTTGAACAAGGGCCTCTCCCACCTCATCGAGGCTGGCGCGAGGATACTCGAGGCCACCTGCGGCCCCTGCATAGGCAACGGACAGTCGCCCCCGTCGGGCGGCGTATCGCTCCGTACCTTCAACAGGAACTTCGAGGGCAGGAGCGGCACCAAGGACGGCAAGGTATTCCTCTGCAGCCCCGAGGTCGCGGTAGCGGCTGCCATCTACGGCGTCATCACCGACCCGAGGAAGCTCGGAAAGTTCCCGAAGGTAAAGGCCCCAACGAAGTTCCTCATCGACGACTCGATGGTAGTGGCGCCCGCAAAGGACCCGTCGAAGATAACTATCGCGCGCGGCCCGAACATCAAGGAGCTGCCGAAGCAGGGCTCGCTGCCCGAGACGCTCAAGGGCAAGGTCCTCATAAAGCTCGGCGACAACATAACCACCGACCACATCACGCCTGCTGGCACCTGGCTCAAGTACCGTTCGAACGTGCCCAAGTACTCTGAAAGCGTCTTTTCGCAGATAGACGCCAAGTTCCATGAGAAGGCAAAGGCTGCTGGCGGCGGCTTTGTCCTTGGCGGCGAGAACTATGGCCAGGGCTCGTCGCGCGAGCACGCGGCACTCTGCCCCATGTACCTCGGCATAAAGGCGATCATCGCCAAGAGCTTTGCCAGGATACACAAGGACAACCTTGTGAACTTCGGCATACTGCCGCTTACCTTCGAGAACGCGGCTGACTACGACGCCATCGAGGATGGCGACGAGGTCGAGCTGCCGAACCTGAGGAATGCGCTCACAGGCGAAGCCGTGACCCTGAAGAACGTGACCAAGGGCAAGGAGATAAGGCTGAAGCACGGCTATTCGCCGAGGCAGGTGGAGACGATACTGGCGGGTGGGACGCTCAACTACACGACAGCTGCCAGGTAAGTAACAGCCGTCAGGCTCTGCTTAGGACGTTATTTAAGAGGCCCTCTTCCAACTGGAAGGGGGCCTCTTCTTTTTTAAGGAGAGGGATCTCGAAGAGGACCGGCACAGGCGAGAGGCGTTCGATGTCAGCCCGGTTGTACTCCCGGCTGATGTCGCTGACCTCAGATGTTGTATTGTTGAAGATGATACCGGCTACCTTGAGCCCCTTTGACAGGGCGCAATGTACGGTCAGGAGCGTACGGTTTATCGTGCCAAGGCGGTTTGCCGAGACGACTATCAAAGGCAGCCCGAGATAGAGGGCAAGGTCAGCCATTGTCCTGTCATCGGATACGGGGACCAGGAGGCCGCCCGCACCCTCGACCAGCATGACATCGTTCTGGTCCGATAGCTCGTCAAAGCACGATTTAATGCTGTCAAATTCGATGGTTGCGCCGAAATGCTCAGCCGCTGTCTGAGGCGAGAGCGCAAGCGTAAACCTGTACGGGTTGATGGTCTCGAGGCCTGCATTCGAGCCAGAGGCTTCCTTGAGCCTCAGTGCGTCCGTGGGGATGAGCTTGCCCTTGTTGTCAACGCAGCCTGTCTCCACCGGCTTCATAACGCCTACCTTGTAGCCAGCGGCCCTCAATGACCGGGCCAGCACGCATGCGGCCTCAGTCTTGCCTACTCCTGTGTCGGTTCCGGTTATGAAGAAGGATGGTTTCATAATCGAATTGTTCATTCGCTCCGTAATGTGTGTCCCGTCTTATAACCCTCCCCATTGACGGGGTAGCGATAGGGTGGGGGTGAAGGTCACCCTCCCCCTCAGTCCCCTCCCGTCAAGGGAGGGAAGGTTAATTGCAGTACCTCTATTCCGTTATTGCCTTTATCCCCCTGTACGCCGCATCGCAGATCTTCTCAAGCTCTTTCTCATTAATGCTCAGGGGCGGCATGATGACCACGACATCGCCCAGGGGCCGGAGTATGACGCCGTACTTCCTCATCTCGAGGCAGGCCCTGTAGCCGACCCGCTTTCTGGCAGGGAAGCTCTCTTTAGTCTGCCTGTCCCTGACCAGCTCTATGCCCGCGACCAGCCCTATCTGCCTTATGTCGCCGACGTGCTTTAGCTCCCGGAATCTTTCGAGGAGTTTTTTGAAGAGCTTTATCCTGGGTTTCAGCCTTGAGAGGGCCGCGTCCTTTTCAAAAATGTCGAGATTCGCCAGCGCGGCCGCGCACCCGAGCGGGTTGCCGGTATATGTGTGACCGTGGAAAAAACTCCTGTAATCCTCGTATCTTCCGAGGAATGCCTTATAGACCTTCTCAGTCGTAAGCGTGGCTGCCAGGGGCAGGTATCCGCCTGTTATCCCCTTTGCCAGGCAGAGGAAATCAGGCGATACGCCCTCGCCGTCGCAGGCGAACATATGGCCTGTCCTGCCAAAGCCCGTTGCCACCTCGTCTGCTATGAGAAGGACGTTGTATCTTTTCGTGAGCCTTCGGACCTCTTTCAGGAATCCGGGCGGAGAGGTGACCATGCCAGCCGCGCCCTGGACAAGAGGCTCTATTATGCAGGCGGCTATTTCCCTGCCATGTTTTTTGAGACTATCTTCAAAGGCCGCGAGGCAGGCTTCTTTGCAGTCAGGCAGATTCTTCCCGACCGGGCACCTGTAGCAGTAGGGGTATGGCACACGGATGGTGTTGAAGAGGAGCGGCCTGTACTTCTTGACGAAGATGTCTATCTCGCCCACGCTCATGGAGCCGAAGGTATCGCCGTGGTACGCGCCTGTGAAGGCCATGTATCTTTTCTTCTCAGGAGAGCCTGTCTGCTCCCAGTACTGGAAGGCCATCTTGAGAGCTATCTCTACAGCGGTCGATCCGTTATCCGAGTAGAAGACCTTCTTGAGCCCCTTTGGCGCAATGCGCGCTAGCCTCTGGGCGAGCTCGATAGAG
>CAZDUP010000304.1:0-2863 GCA_964508625.1 uncultured Thermodesulfobacteriota bacterium | reverse complement strand
GACTCGCTCCTCGCTTCCTCGACGCCTTGCATATGGAGCTTTTTGAGCAGCCTGTTCAGAGCATAAAAAATAACTATGGCAAAATTAAAATTTATACTCCTTGCAAAGCTGGTCACGAGGTTTCCGAAGCTCCTCGACAGGCTCGTTGAGAAGACGCCGCCCATTCGCGTGGAGGGCATGCCCTGGACGCCTTTGACGAAGCCTCTCAAGGACTGCAAAGTCGCGCTCGTCACAACTGCAGGCGTCCATCTCAAGGCACAGAAGCCCTTTGACATGTCAGACCCTTTGGGCGACCCGTCATACAGGGAGCTTCCTTCGGATACGAAAAGAGAGATCTATACAATAACCCACGATTATTACGACCACGGCGACGCTGACAAGGACCTGAACATCGTCTTTCCAGTAGACCGGCTGAGGGAGCTGGCAGACGAAGGCGCAATAGGCGCTCTCGCGGAGAATAACTACGGCTTCATGGGCCATATAGACGGCCGACATGTAGAGACACTCGTGAAGAAAACAGCCCCGGAGGTCGCGGGCAAGCTCAAAGCGCAATCAGTGGACGCCGTCCTCCTCACACCCGGCTGAGGCCTCTGCAATCGGTCCGTGGGACTGATACAGAGAGAGATAGAGGCGCAGGGCATATCGACGATCGCGATATCGATAGTCAGGAGGTTTACCGAGGAGGTGAGGCCGCCGAGGGCGGTCTTTTTGAAGTGGCCGCTCGGACACCCTCTGGGAGAGGCTGGTAACAGGGCCCAGCAGACGGCGGTATTGAAAAGCGCTTTCAAGGCGCTTGAGGAAATCCAGACGCCCGGCGCCATAGTCGACCTTCCGTATAGATGGAAGAGGCACAGTGATTGGGCGTAAGGCTTTTCGCGATGACGAAAATAAAAAGGGCGGGCCTTTAGGCCCGCCCTTTTTGATTTGAAACAGATGGCTACTTCTTCCTTATAAGCGCCTTGCCAGGTCCATCCGCGACCGGTCTTGAATGGCAGCGGTTGCAGTCAGCGAACTTGAAGGAGACCTTGCCGTGGCACGTACCGCATGATTGTCCCTGCGCCATCTGGGTCATGCTCGCCGGAGGCGTGCTTCCGAGTTCTTCCTTGTAGATGTCCGAATGGCACGAAGAGCAGAGCATCAGGTCAGCGTGTGGCTTGTGCCTGAATATGATGTTGTTGACGTAAGGCATCGGGGACTCGAAGAGTATCTCGTTTTCCCTTGTCGCTTCAGCCGGGGCATCTTTCAGAGACTTTATCGGCTTGTGAGCGTTCTTCAAAAGCATCCAGTCTATATTGCCGAATTTGTCGAAGGGCAGGGCCTTTCCGGGCAGCTGATCGAGGCTGAGCCCGGTCTTGAGCCTCGCCGAAGAATCCTTTATCTTCGCGAGGTCGGCCTTTTTCGGGTTAAGGAGAGCAGCCTCCTCGGGCCTTCCCGCAACATGGCACCTTTCGCAGGACTCGGAGGCGTCAAAGGCGATCTTCCCGTTGTGGCACTCTCCGCAGAGCCTGCCTTCGAATATCGGGGTCATGGTTATCGAGTTGGTCTTCTTCATGGGGAAGAGCGCGGGATGGCAGGCCTTGCACTCGAAGTTAATCCTGTGCACCCAATGCGGGAAGATGACGGGCGAAAGGCCTATCTCGGACAATTCCTTCTCCTTGGACTTCATGATGAGGTTGCCCGGGAAGCTCTCGTACTTCTTCCACTTCTCTGCTTCTGCCTTCCTGGCCTCTTCCTTCTGCATCTCCTCTTTCTGGAGCTTTTCTATCTCTCCAAGAAACTTCTCGTTGCCGTGCCATTCCTTGAACATGGTGGCCATCGTGTTTGCCAGGTCAAGGAGCTGCATCTTTTCGGCGAAGCTCGGCGCTGCCTTGGCCTCGTCCACAAGCGACTGTATCTCGCCTGGCAGTATGTCCTTGTTCTGCTTTACGAGAAAGCCGAGCGCGTCAAACCTGTTCTGCTCGTAGCTCGTCCTGAAGCTCTTCCTGAACTTGCTCTCCTGGGCAATGGCCGCTCCAGCGAAGAGGGCCCCTGTCAGCGCCGCTATTACTACCGCGATTAATGCCTTTGACCTCATCTCGACCTCTTGGAATGAAGTTTATTAAAACTTAACGATTATACATGAAAGTTCCGGCCAATTCAAAACTTACTTTCTTTTTTCGCTGAAAAAAGCCCTTGGATAAAAGCAGCTTATGGATTTTAATCCCGATTTATTGTATAAAATAGAAAATCTGGAACGGAGCGGCCCCCTGATGTCGTCTGACAAGATGAGCGTTTCGATAGTCATGCCCGTCTATAATGAGCGCGAGTACATCTCGCAGGTCATAAGAAGGGTGCTCGACACCGGCATACCAAATGAGCTCGTCGTCGTCGACGACTTCTCGAGGGACGGGACCAGGGACGTATTGAAGGGCATAGAGGCCAACTGGAACGAGAAGGGCGTGAGGCTCCGCCTTGTCATGCACGAGAAGAACCAGGGAAAGGGCGCGGCGCTCCGAACCGGGTTCGGCGCTGTCACCGGAGACATAGTGATAGTCCAGGACGCTGACTTCGAGTACGACCCGAGGGACTACCCTAAGCTCCTCCAGCCGATACTCGAGGGCAAGGCCGACGTGGTATTCGGCTCTCGCTTCACAGGAGGCGACTCCCACAGGGTGCTTTTTTTCTGGCACATGATCGGGAACAAGGTGCTAACCTTCTTCTCCAACATGCTCACCAACCTGAACCTCACTGACATGGAGACCGGCTACAAGGCCTTCAGGACAGAGGTGCTCCGGGATATCAGGCTCGAATCCGACAGGTTCGGCTTCGAGCCTGAGATAACGGCAAAAGTCGCCAAGAAGAGGTGCCGCATCTACGAGACATC
>CAZDUP010000303.1:0-2876 GCA_964508625.1 uncultured Thermodesulfobacteriota bacterium | reverse complement strand
GAAGGAGAAGAATTCGGGGCTCAAGGCGCGTATGTGCGCGTTCTCGAGCACATAGGTCGGGTCGTCCCAGTTGACGAAGCCGTTATGGAGAGAGGGTATATATACGAGGAATGCCGCGAGCGACGAAATAGCCGCGAACGCAAGCAGCGCAAATAACGGCAGAGAGCCTCTGATTTCAGTCGGGTGCCTCATATCCTGTATTCAACGAATAATTATCAGGTAAACAGGGGAGTGAAATCAATCTGAAAAGGCCCGGACCGTCGTATTCCATATCCGTGCCAGTTTCGCGTCAGCTTCCAAAAACTGTTATTCAGGGGCGTCCTGTTGATTGAAATCCGCTTTCCGCAAAAAGCAAGGCAAGGCATTTTGATTGACAGCGCGAGAGCTTCTTTGCGATAATTGCGGCTGAAACCACACTTGAGACGGACCGTCCCCATATGCTCCATGGAAAAAAAGTAGTCGTAGTCTTTCCCGCGTACCACGCCGAGAAGACCCTCGTGATGACCTACAACGACATCCCGTTCGACGTGGTCGATGATCTTGTGCTCGTGGACGACTGCTCTGCTGACAATACGGTAGCGGTCGCCAAAAAGCTCGGCATCAGGAACATAGTGGTGCACGAGAAGAACAAGGGCTACGGCGGCAACCAGAAGACCTGCTACACAGAGGCGCTATCTCTGGGCGCGGACATAGTCGTAATGGTGCACCCTGATTACCAGTACGCGCCCAGGCTCATAACGGCAATGGCCTCGATGATAGCATCCGGCGAGTACGACGTGGTGCTCGGGTCAAGGGTCCTGGGCACCGGCGCGTTGAAAGGCGGCATGCCGGTCTACAAGTACATATCCAACAGGTTTCTGACGCTCGCGGAGAACCTGCTGCTGGGAGAGAAGATCTCCGAGTACCACACCGGCTACAGGGCCTTTTCCAAAGAGGTGTTGGAGACGCTCCCGTTGAACGAGAACTCGGATGATTTCGTCTTCGACAACCAGATGCTCGCCCAGTCCGTATGGTTTGGCTTCAGGATAGGCGAGATAAGCTGCCCCACCAAGTACTTTGAGGACGCATCATCGATAAACTTCAGGCGGAGCGTCATATACGGCTTCGGCGTCCTCGGGACCGCCCTCAAATTCAAGCTCCAGAAGATGGGCCTCAAGCGCTATTCCATCTTTGAGAAAGCCGGAAGAAAGCTCCTGCCAGGGACCTGACCGCCGCAATGCTTTAAGCTCTCACCCTCCTCCATTCCCCTCCCGTCAAGGGAGGGGAGGTTTGTTGATACTCCTTTACTGACCTAATCTCTGATAAAGCAGCCTCAAATTGTACTGCACCGCCTGGTTTCCAGGCGAGATGGCCTCGGCTTTTGAGAGGTCGGCCAACGCGTCCTCTAGCCTGCCTGCTGCGAAGAAGGCGTTGCCCCTGTTCGCGTATGCGCCAGCGTTCATGGGCTCTATCATGATGGCCATTGTGAAGTCCTCTATCGCCCTCTCAAAGAGCCTTGCCTGGGAGAGGGCCATGCCCCGGTTATTGTAAAAGTTGAACCTGTTGGGGTCGAGGTCTATGGCGCGGGTGAAATCCGCTATGGCGAGGTCCAGGTTCCCTGTCTGCTGGTATGCGAGCGCCCTCGTGTGCCAGGCGAGCGGGTCAGAGGAGTTTATCGAGATGGCTGTCGAGTAGTCCTGTATTGCCCTCGCAACATCGCCCCTGCCGTGAAATCCGCGCCCTCTGAGCCTGTAGGCCATCTGCACCCTTTCAGGGTAGAATTTTATCTCATGGTCCCAGAGCGTCACAGAGTCCTTCCAGACGGCTGTCTGCTTCAAAGTCAGATACGAGAGCCCTCCTGATAGCGCGGCAATGATTGTAAGCGCTGCCACGAGCCCCTTTTGCCCATGCGCAATCCTTGAGAGAGCTATGCCCGCAAGGATGAATATGCCGAAGGCCGGCAAATACATGTACCTGTCAGCCGCAGCCTGGCCGCCGACCTGGACAAGGCCTATGACCGGAAGGAGGGTCGCGACGTAAAAGGCCCACACAGCCGGGAATAATCTCCTGCCCCTTACCAATGCCATCACAGCGCCTGCGCTCAGAAGCAAAAAGAGCGCCACGGACCCCCAGTACTGGTAGTGATCAATAGACCTGTCAACGGGATGGGGGTAATAAGGCACAAGGCCGTAGGGGATAACGGTCTTGACGAGATAGAAGATGTAGCCCCTCGCAGCTGAAAGGAACTTCAAATATAGGGGCTCAGCATCAAAGGGCTGGAGCGCGCTGTGAAACTGCTGCGCGTAAATGGCCGCCAACGACAGCACGACGGCTGTAACGAAGAAAGGGGCCTTGCCAAAGGCAGAGCTTAGTAGCTCGCGCCAAGAGCCAATCCTCCTGAGCGGATAGAAATCTATTATCATGAGCACCAGCGGCAGCGTGACTGCCATGGGCTTGCTTAAAAGCGCGAGGACAAAAAAGATAAACGAGAGGATATATGCCGTCCATGAGGGCCTCTTGGCGTAGCTGATGTAAGTCAAGACGCTCAAGAAAAAGAATAAGCCGCAGAGCACGTCCTTTCTCTCTGAGATCCAGGCAACGGATTCGACGTGCAGCGGGTGTATGCCGAAGAGCATGCCCGTGGCAAGGGCCGCGATGAACGAAAATCTCTTCTCCCCCGGCCTTCTGAGCCCCACGAGCCTGGCCGCAATGACGGCTGCAAGGAACGTGTTGGCAACGTGCAGCACTGTATTGCCCAAGTGATAGCCAAAGGGGTCGAGGCCCCAGAACTTGTAGTCCAGGGCAAGGGAGAACATGGTGAGCGGGTGCCAATTGCCGACCTGGATGGAGGTGGCAAGTTCCTTTAAGTCAATGGTCTGTTTGAGGGGGTTATTGTA
>CAZDUP010000302.1:0-2893 GCA_964508625.1 uncultured Thermodesulfobacteriota bacterium | reverse complement strand
GAGCGGCGAGGATGTGCTCGCCAGCCTGTCCGAGGTCCTTGAGGAATTCCCTAACAGGATAAATATCGAAGGGCACACTGACAGATCGAACTATGACGACAGGGGCTATTCGAACTGGGAGCTTGCGGCTGACAGGGCCAATGCCGCCAGAAGGGAGCTTATAAAGAATGGCTTCGAGAGCGCGAGGATAACAAAGGTCACGAGCTTCGCTGATGCCGTGCCATTGAAGGGCGACCCCTATGACCCGCAGAACAGGCGCGTGAGCATACTTGTGCAGCCGGAGTAGAAATCGTTTTATTTTTTTCAAACCATTCGGGCATGAGGCGTAGGCGAGCATAGGGCTGAAGGCGGGGCGAGCGAGCCGGAGCAGCAGGAGATTTGGCCGCATGTGGCCAAATCGACATAAGGGGCGAGCGAGGAGGAAGGGGGAAGAGAGCGAGCCAGCCTAATGCCCATAACCGCGCGGCAGCGCGGAAAAAGTACGAACCAAATTGCCCGTCATGTAAATCTTTCCCGTCTTCCTTCCCCCCTCTTTCCCCAAAATCTTTCCTCCACCCCTATGCTCGCTTACGCCTTTATGCCCCGGTATTTTGTAAAAGGAAAAGATGAAAACAAAAGTCTGGCTCATTCCCCTCCCCTCTTTCCCGAAAATCTGCAATAATCAGAGCATGACTGAAATCGAGGTGAGTCATGCTTGCTATCCGTGTCCATGAGTTCGGCCCTCCCGATGTTCTGAGATTAGAAGATGTGCCCAGGCCTGAGCCAAAGGCAGGCCAGGCGCTTGTAAGGATAATGGCAGCTGGCGTCAACCCGGTTGATACCTATATCCGCTCCGGCCTCTTCTATAAAAAGGAGCTACCCTATACCCCGGGTACGGACGCTGCCGGGATCGTCGAGGCAGTCGGAGAGGGCGTGGAGGGTCTGAGGCCGGGTGAGAGGGTATATACATCCGGATCTCTTACCGGCACGTATGCCGAGTTCGCCCTGTGCAAGGCAACTCAACTGCACAGGCTTTCGGAGCGGCTCTCGTTTGCCCAGGGCGCGTGCGTAGGCGTGCCGTACGCCACTGCCTACCGGGCGCTCATGCACAAGGCAAAGGCCCTGGCAGGCGAGAGCGTACTTGTCCACGGCGCAACCGGAGGTGTTGGCATCGCGACAGTGCAGCTCGGCAAGGCCTTTGGCATGACGGTCATAGGCACCGGAGGCAGCGAGCGCGGGAGAAGGCTTGCAACTGACGAGGGAGCGCAGCACGTGCTCGACCATAGGGACCCCGGCCACCTCGCTCAAGCAGCCCGCATCGCTGGCAACGGCTTGGACGTCATTATCGAGTTCCTTGCAAACGTAAACCTCGCCGGAGACCTCAAGGCGCTATCACCTTCCGGAAGAGTAGTCGTCGTAGGCAACAGGGGGAGCATCGAGATAGACCCGCGAGAGCTCATGGCAAGGGACGCGAGCATAATAGGGATGTCTCTTTTCAACGCAAGCGAAAAGGAGCTCGCGTCAATACATTCCGCGCTCATAGCCGGATTTGAGGCCGGATACCTTAGGCCTGTCGTGGGAAAAGAGATGAAGCTCGCCCAAGCGCCTGAGGCCCACCGGGCGATAATTGAAGAGAGCGCGTACGGAAAAATAGTATTGACGCCCTGAACATGCGGGTTCAGGGTTGTGCACTGAATCAACAGATAATCTCCCCTTCCCCTCATTATAAAAGAGGGGCTCATTTTTATTTTCCCCCTTTTCCAAAGGGAAACAGAGGGGTATTATTCTTGGAGAGCGTCAGCGCACCCTATGTCAGCGCTGACCTGGCGGCAAATAAAAAAAGGACCCCTCGATTTTTCAATCAAGGGGTCCTTCAAGACCTGCTAAAGCTGCAACTCTATCCTTCGCTGAAGCCCTTCAGGAGCTTTGCCCTGGTCGGATGGCGGAGCCTCCTTATTGCCTTGGCCTCTATCTGGCGCACCCTCTCGCGCGTGACGCCCAGCACCTTGCCGACCTCTTCCAGAGTGTAGTCCTGCTTCTCGCCTATGCCGAACCTCATGCGGAGCACCTTCTCTTCTCTTGGGGTGAGAGTCTCAAGCACCGAGTTTGTCTGGTCCGAGAGGTCCTTCTCTATTGCCGCGTCAGCCGGGGAAGGCGATTTCTCATCCTCGATGAAGTCCCCGAGCGAGCTCTCCTCGTCGTCTCCGATCGGAGTCTCAAGGGAGAGGGTCTGCTTCATGAGACGCAGTATCCTTCTGACCTTCTGGATGGGTATGTCCATCCTCTCGGCTATCTCTTCAGGATAGGGCTCCCTGCCCAGTTCCTTAAGGAGCTGCCTCGATGTCTGCAGGAGCCTGTTTATGGTCTCAATCATGTGGACAGGTATCCTGATGGTCCTGCCGTGGTCGGCAATGGACCTTGTGATGGCCTGCCTTATCCACCATGTAGCATAGGTGGAGAACTTGTAGCCCTTCTTGTAATCGAACTTGTCAACGGCCTTCATGAGGCCGATGTTGCCTTCCTGGATAAGGTCCGAGAACTTGAGGCCGAGGTTCACGTACCTCTTCGCTATGGAGACCACGAGCCTCAGGTTGGCTTCGATCAGCCTCTGCTTGGCCTCCCACATGTTGAAGTCGTGGACCTTTACCTGGCGGGCGACCTCCCTGAGCTCGGTCCTCTTTATCTCGAGGCGCTTGAATATGCGCCTGATGCGGAGCTTGGCCCTCTCCTGCTTCCTCGCGCCCTTCTTGGACTCCTCGCGCTCTATGAGGTGCTCGAGGCGCACGATGCGCTTCACTATGCGCCTTATAAGCGAGTTGCTTAAGTTTACGTCCTTCAGGAGCTTGTAGGCGCTCTCGGGCTTTCTCCTCTTGAGCCTCTCGAGCTTCGTGAGGACCTCGTCCGTGGCGGCCTC
>CAZDUP010000301.1:0-2917 GCA_964508625.1 uncultured Thermodesulfobacteriota bacterium | reverse complement strand
TACGAGCTTGAGCTTTATCGAATTGAACATATGCGGGTCAGTCTTCCTTCAGTATGTATCCGGCGCCGCGCACCGTGTGGATGAGCTTTTTCTTGTGGTCCCTGTCTATCTTGTTCCTCAAATAGTTTATGTAGACGTCCACGACGTTGGAGTCCATCTCCGCCTCTTCGTTGTAGATGTGCTCCACTATGTCGGTGCGGCTGACGACGTTGCCCCGCCTGTAGGCCAGGAACTCGAGGAGAGAATACTCCTTGGCCGAGAGCGGCACAGTCTTCCCCGCCCTCTTCACCTGATGGCTCGCGGTGTCGACCTCGAGGTCGGCCACCCTGATGATAGCCTCCTTGACGGTTGCCTTGCGCCGCATGAGCGACCTTATCCTTGCGAGGAGCTCGTCGAAGACAAAGGGTTTGGTGAGATAATCGTCTGCGCCCGTATCAAGTCCCTTTATCTTGTCGAGCAGGGCGTCGCGCGCGGTGAGGAGTATCACAGGGGTCATGACGCCCTTCTTGCGGAGCGTCTTCAGGACCTCGAGGCCGTCCATCAAGGGCAGCATGATATCGAGGACTATGACGTCGGCCGGATAGGTCTCGGCCATGTAGAGCCCCTCCTCGCCGTCATGGGCCATGTCCACGGCGTATCCGGCCTCCTCGAGGCCCTGCTTTATTATCGCCGCAAGGTCCTTTTCGTCTTCAACAAGAAGTATCCTCATCTGCCGGTCACTCCCGCTCTTCCTTTTTGGGCATGCACTTGCGCCCGTGTATCATTGATGAGAAAAGGCCGGTCCTGTGCTTCACCTCGTGTATGACGAGGCCCAGGATATGGACCGCGATGTAGAAGTAGATGAAATAGAGGCCAAGCTCGTGCAGCTCTTCGAGCGCCTCGACGCCCTCCTCTCCGATGCCGCCGGAGAAAGAGACGGCAGGGTAGATCTTGAACTCAGCCCCTGAAAGGAGGAAACCCGTGATGGCCTGGATTATGAGCACGACAAATAGCGCCAGATAGATGAGCGAGGCCAGCGGGTCGTGGCCGATAGACCTGGGGCTCGCGCCCCGGAAGCCGGAGAGGACCCACTTTATATCCTGCCCGAGGTTCATGATCTTCTCCCTCGTAGAAGGGATCATGTCCGAGAACCTCGCGTACTTGTTGCCTATGAACCCCCAAATTATCCTGAGCGCCAGGGTGAAGATGAACAGATGCCCGACATAGGCGTGAAGCTCCTTTACGGGCCTTCTCACGGCCTTTTCAACGCCGAGCGACGCCATGCTGTCAAGGCCCACGATAAGCAGGACCAGGGTGATGACAAGAAGCGCGTTCACCCAATGGAGGACTCTTGTCTGCCAGTCCCATGAGGGTACCAGCACCACCTCTTCTCTATCCTTCATAACTGCCTCTCTTTTTTGGATATTTTAACATTGCCCGGCAGGTCAGTCAAATCACCCTGCTCCGCATTACCCCCCGGTACGCGGAGCCTCCTCGGGCCGTATGTCCAATTATAAGACCGGCCAGATTAAGGGTGCATTAGAAATACTGCCCTGGCACCCCTTGCCGGGCAGGAGATTATCAGCTATATTCGGGCAAAGGGCAAGGATTCAGTCCGCGATACAACAGCCGTGAGGACAGGAGGGGCAATGGAACTTAAGACCGTACGGGTGTCCATACCTGAGGGCGCCAACGTCATACTCGGCCAGACCCATTTCATCAAGACCGTCGAGGACATCTACGAGATAATCCGCACTACGGCGCCGGAGGCCAGGTTCGGCGTTGCGCTCGCAGAGGCCTCGGGGCCGTGCCTGGTGCGCATCGAGGGCAATGACGAAGAGATGAAGAGGTCAGCGGCCGAGAACGCCATGTCAATCGGCGCGGGACACCTCTTTATCGTTGTCATGAAGGGCGCCTTTCCAATAAGCGTTCTCAACCAGATAAAAAACTGCCCCGAGGTCTGCTCCATCTTCGCTGCGACGTCAAACCCCCTCGAAGTCATAGTCGCAGCAACGGAGCAGGGCAAGGGCGTGGCCGGGGTAATTGACGGCATGGGCCCGCTCATGGTAGAGGGCGAGAAGGACAGGGCTGAGAGAAAGTCGTTCCTGAGGAAGATTGGCTACAAGCTCTGAGCGCTGTTCAGGATAGGCCGAAGATGCGAGCGGGGGTCAATGAGAGCTTATTATCTCCCTCACGGCCCGGCGGATATCGCTTATCGAGGCGGGCTTCTGGATGAATCTGAGATTATGGTCCTTGAGGAACCGGAGATGCTCCGGGTCTGCCGTGGCCGTAAAAAAGACGAACCTTGTTTTCAGATGCGGGTACCTGTCAACCGCCCTCGAGTAGAGCTCTATGCCGTCCATCACCGGCATGTCTATGTCAGCGACGACAGCTGAAAATCCGCCGGATTCAATTATCTTTTTCAGGGCCTCGCTGCCGTTCGCCGCGGCCTCGAGAGCCCCCTCGCCTTCCAGCACGGCCTGCAGGAGCTTCAGGTTGGCGTCCCTGTCCTCGACGACGAGTATCCTTTCCTTTACGAGCTTCGGGAACTGGCCGGTCCTCTTCAGAAGCTCCTCAAACCCGGTCCTGCCGAGAAAGGACTTTATGCGCTCCTTGTGCCTTTCGATATCGTTCACCGCAAGGGAGAACTGGCCGGGGGCGCTTTCCCTCAAAGAGTCTATCGCATAGAGGAAGATATCGTTGAGCTCCGAGAACTCGAGCGCGACGATATAAGCAGAGAGGTCCTCTTTTGAGAGCCCTTCGTCGAGCTTCTGCCCGAGCTCGACAAAGGGCCTTTCAACCCTGCTCTTTGTCTCTGCGTCGAGCGATATGATGCCGCCCTCGCCGTTATCTTTGATAGAGAGCCCGGCCTTTACGACCAGGTCGTGATGGAGCCTCTCGTCAGCCGAGAGGTGCTTCAAGAGGTCGGCGAACTCCC
>CAZDUP010000300.1:0-2935 GCA_964508625.1 uncultured Thermodesulfobacteriota bacterium | reverse complement strand
CGACCGACATCGTCATATTCGCTTCGCATACGGCCCCGGACATAGACTCAGCGCGCGTAGCCTCGGCCCTCTCTGACCCCAAGATAGCGGCCGATTTCCAGACGATATTCGGAGAAGCGTCACCGGACCAGGTAGTCTCGTTCCTATCGCAGCCTGCCTTGCTCTTCGATGAAGTCAATTTTCACCTGAGCGGCTTTGATACGTACAACACGGATAACCTCCCACGCCTCGAGTTCAACACCGCGAGGAACGTATTCTCCTTCAGGAAGGAGCTGGCCAAGCAGCGCCAGCAGCAGGGAGAGCAGCGTTAATCTTTTAAAAGGGTCGAGATGAAGCGTGCTGTCAACCCGGCCTCTGGCTATACCAGGACGGCCGTCATACTGCACTGGGCGACGGCCCTCCTTGTCTTCTCCGCATTCGCGCTCGGGCTCTATATGGTCGGCCTGGCCTTCTCGCCGACAAAGCTAAGGCTCTTCTCATATCATAAATGGATGGGCGTGACCGTCTTCCTCTTTGCCGCTGCAAGGCTCGCGTGGAGGGCCTTTCACAAGACACCTGAGCTGCCGGATGCCATGCCTGCATGGGAGCGCTTTGCCGCAAAATCCGCTCACTGGCTCCTCTACGCCCTCATGTTCGCGGTCCCGTTCTCCGGCTGGCTCATGAGCTCGGCTCACGGCTTCCAGACCGTATACCTCGGGATAATACCCATCCCTGACCTGATAGGAAAAAATAAGGAGCTCGAAGAGGCATTGGAGCTTGTTCATTCTATCCTGAACAAGGGTCTCATGCTCCTGGCATTCATGCACATCGCTGCCGCGCTCAAGCACCATTTCATAGACAGGGACGAGGTATTGAAAAGGATGCTCAGACTGACAGGCGCCATGCTCATCATGGCATTCGCCCCTTTCCTCAGCCAGAGCGCACAGGCAGAGCCCATAATAAAAGCAGCGAGCTCCGTTGAGTTCGTCTCAAGGCAGATGGGCGTGCCGATAAAAGGGTCTTTCAGCGGCTTCGATGCTGACGTGCGTTTTGACCCTTCTGACCTCAAGGCCAGCAGGGCCGACATCACCATAGCTCTCGACAGCATAGACGCTGGCTCTGACGATGCCACTGTCGAGATAAAGAGGCGGCCCTGGTTCGACACAAAGAACTACCCAACGGCCCGGTTCACGTCCGGCTCGGTCGCGCAGACCGGCCCGGGCCTCTACAGGGTCTCTGGAAAGATGACCATCAAGGGGCGCACCCGGGACGTATCAGCCCCCTTCACAGCCAAGAAGGCAGGCGGCAGGTGGGCCTTTGACGGGAAGTTCACGTTGAAACGCCTGGACTTCAACATCGGCGAAGGCGCGTGGGCAGACACGGGCACCGTTGCCGACGAGGTGGAGATAGCCTTCAGGTTTATCGTCCCCATGCAGAAAAAATAAAGACCAAAGGAGGCACACTGAGATGAAAAGAATCATGCTGGCCCTTTCCGCGCTGCTCTTATCCACGCCCGCGTACTCCGCAATGGAGAGCTTCACGGTAGACCCGAGGCACACATATCCGAGCTTCGAGGTGAACCACATGGGCCTTTCCACGCAGCGTGGCAGGTTCAACTCCGCGAGCGGCAAAATAACCCTCGACCGCGATGCAAAGAAGGGCACGGTCGAGATAGAGATAGACACCAGGACCGTCAGCACGGGCCTCGAGGAGCTGGAGAAGCACCTCCGGAACGAGGACTTCTTCAACGTCGATAAGCACCCGAAGATAACCTTCAGGTCGAGCGCAGTCGAATTCGCGGGAGAGAACCCCAAAAGCGTGGCGGGCGATCTCACGCTCCTCGGCGTGACCAAGCCTGTCACCCTCTCGATATCCTCCTTCAACTGCCGTGTACATCCGATTAACAAAAAGTTCGTCTGCGGCGCTGACGCCTCGACCACCATCAAGCGCTCGGAGTTCGGTATGACCTACGCCATACCCGCGGTATCCGACGAGGTCAAGCTCTTCATACAGGTCGAGGCCTTCAAGGACGTGCAATAAAAAAAGCGGCGCATCCTTCCGGATGCGCCGCCCAAATCTCGAGCCGCTTAATTTTCCTCGAGGACCCTCATAATGTTCTCCCTCGCGAAAGCATCGTGAGGGTCGATCGCGAGGGCGGCCCTGTACTCTTTCAGGGCCGCAGCCTTTCTTCCTGCCAGCAGGAGAGCGTTGCCGAGGTTGTTGTAAGCCTCTGCCGACGGCATCGAATCCCTTGCCCTCTCCAGAAAGCCTATCGCCCTCTCAAGGTCTCCTGTCTCGGCGTAGAGAAAACCAAGATTTGAAAGGGTGCTGTAGGAGCGCGGGTCTATCTCAAGGGCCTCTTTAAGATGTCCCTCTGCCTCGTCGAAGCGGCCCAGGCTCATGAGCGCGTTCGCGAGCTTGTTGTACCCGGTCACAAAGTCCCTCTTGAGCTCGATTGCCTTTCTGAAATATGCGAGCGCCTCCTCTGCCCTTCCCGCCTCTATCAGGAGCGTACCGACGTTGTCATAGGCTATCCAGAGGCCCGGCCTTATTGCAATAGCCCTCTCGAAGTAAGGCAGCGCCTCATCAAGCCTGCCCTTCTCAGCCAGCAGGAAGCCGAGGTTGTGGTACCCCCTCGCCTTGTCAGGCGACTTCTTCACAACGTCGGACCAGAGGACGAACGGGTCAGCCCAGACTGAGTTCCTCTTAATCGTCAGAGCAGAATTTACGGCTATAATGGCAATTGCTATGGCGGCTATGGGGTATAACGCGCCCTTCCGTCTTTCGGCAATAAACGCCCCAATAGCTGTGACGGCTATGAAGATGCCTATGGACGGCAGGTAGACCCTGTGCTCGAATATCACGTCCTGTATGGGTATGACCGTCGATTCTACCGCAAGGGCGATGTAGAACCAGAGGAGCCCGAAGGGGACGAGCATTAAAACGCCCCTGCGCA
>CAZDUP010000299.1:0-2952 GCA_964508625.1 uncultured Thermodesulfobacteriota bacterium | reverse complement strand
TCACATTCAAGATAATGATAAGGACGGTCTGGGTCATCGCCGTCATCGCGGTCATCGACTACGGCTTCCAGAGGTGGAACTTCGAGAAGGGCCTCAGGATGACCAAGGAAGAGATAAAAGAGGAGATGAAGGAGACCGAGGGAGACCCCATCGTCAAGGCCAGGATCAGGTCGATGCAGAGGGACATGGCCAGGAAGAGGATGATGCAGGACGTGCCAAAGGCAGACGTGGTGGTCACCAACCCGACCCACCTGGCAGTCGCGATCAAATACGACAGGTCAAAGGCCAACGCGCCGATTGTAGTGGCCAAGGGCGCGGGACTCATAGCTGAGAAGATAAGGGAGATAGCGAGAAAGCACAATGTGCCGGTCCTGGAGAACAAGCCCCTTGCCCGGAGCCTCTACAAGGGCGTGAAGATAGGCTCCGAGATACCGTCGAGCCTCTACAAGGCCGTGGCAGAGGTGCTGGCATACGTATACAGGCTTAAACACAGGACCAGGAGATAGGCTGAAAGATGGCAGGACTCACAGACATATCGGAGTGGAAGAAGAGATCGGACCTCATGCTGCCCGTGGGCATCGTGGGCATCCTGTTCGTAATGATACTCCCGGTGCCGCCGCTGGCATTGGACCTCCTCCTTACGTTTAACGTTACGGCCGCGATAATAATCCTGCTCGTGGCCGTGTATGTCAAAAAGCCACTTGATTTCTCGACCTTCCCGGTCCTCCTTCTCGTAACGACGCTCTTCAGGCTCGCCCTGAACGTCGCCTCGACGAGGCTCATACTCCTGCACGGCGCAGAGGGGCCGGAGGCGGCCGGACAGGTCATAAAGTCCTTCGGAAACTTCGTCATCGGCGGCAACTACGCCGTCGGCTTCATAGTCTTCGCCATACTCGTCATCATAAACTTCGTCGTCATCACAAAGGGCGCGGGCCGCATAGCCGAGGTCGCGGCCAGATTCACTCTCGACGCCATGCCCGGCAAGCAGATGGCAATAGACGCTGACCTGAACGCGGGCCTCATAGCAGACGACGAGGCGAGGCGCAGGAGAAAGGAAGTCGCGCTCGAGGCCGACTTCTACGGCGCAATGGACGGCGCGAGCAAGTTCGTGAGGGGAGACGCGGTAGCGGGCATCCTCATAACGGTAATAAACATCGTGGGCGGCCTCATCATAGGCGTCCTCCAGCAGGGCCTGCCGGTTGGAGAAGCTGCCCGCGTATATACGCTCCTTACGGTGGGCGACGGCCTTGTCGCGCAGATACCTGCGCTCATCATATCGACCGCGGCAGGTATCGTCGTATCGAACGTCAATTCAGAGGAGGGCCTGAGCGATTCCATCGGCAGGCAGTTCCTCTTCTCGCCGAGGCCTCTCATCATCGCCTCTGCCATTCTCTTCGTTTTCGGGCTGATACCCGGTCTGCCGCACATAGCCTTTCTGACGCTCGCCATTATAACCGGCGCCATAGGCTACATCGTCTACAGGAGCGCGGAGGAGAGAAAGGCCGAGGAGGCGGATAAGGAGAAGGCCGCGGCAAAGCCGGCCGCTGCCAGGAAAGAGGCCGTGGATGAGGTGCCTCTCATCGACACCCTGAGCCTCGAGGTTGGCTACAGGCTCATCCCGCTCGTCGATTCGTCAGAGGGCGGGGAGCTCCTTGAAAGGGTAAAGGCGATAAGGAAGCAGTTCGCCGAGGAGATGGGCATCATGGTCCCGGCAGTCCACATAAAAGACAACCTCCAGTTGAAGCCCTCAGAGTACGTATTCCTCGTAAAGGGAGTAGAGGTCGCCAAGGGCGAGCTACTCGCCGGGCACTCTCTCGCAATAGACCCGGGCAATGCTGAGCCGGGCCTCGAGGGCGTGCAGACGACTGACCCGGCCTTTGGCCTGCCGTCCATATGGGTATCCGACGCGCAGATAGAGAAGGCGCAGCTCATGGGCTACACGGTCGTAAACCACTCTGCGATCATAGCGACCCACGTCACCGAGGTCATAAGGAGCCACGCCAACGAGATACTCGGCAGGCAGGAGGTCCAGGCCCTCCTGGACAGGGTGGCCAAGACGCACCCCAAGGTCGTTGAAGAGCTCGTGCCGGGCCTCTTGAGCCTTGGTGGAGTCCAGAAGGTGCTCCAGAACCTCCTGAAGGAGAGGATATCGGTAAGGGACCTCCAGACCATACTCGAGGTGCTCGCCGACTACGCGCCCATTACAAAGGACACGGACCTCCTGACAGAGTACGTGAGGATGGGCCTCGCAAGGCAGATAACCAGAAGCCACATATCAGGCGAATCGACGATACAGGCCCTCTCTTTGAGCCACGAGATAGAGGAGGCCATCGTCAAATCAGTGCATGAAACGCCCCAGGGCTCGTTCCTCACCATAGAGCCGGGGCTCGCGCAAAAGATACTCTCGCGCGTAAAGGAAGGCCTCGAAGAGGCGATGTCAAGGGGCCACCAGCCCGTGCTCATCGTCTCGCACCAGACTCGCAGGTTCGTAAGAAAGCTCACTGAAAGGGTCTTCCCCGCAGTGGCCATACTTTCACACAATGAGATATCGAACAACGCAAGGGTCCAGACACTAAAGGTAGTGAGGTTATAGGGATGCGGATAAAAAGGTTCACAGGCCCTTCGGTAAAGGAAGCAATGGGCGCGGTAAAGGCCGAGTTCGGGGCGGACGCGCTCATTCTGAGCGCGAAAAAGATCGGCCCCGGCGTGCATGAGGTGGTCGCAGCTATCGATTACGACCTCACTGCCCCGGTTGATCTCTCAGCCTGGGACACGGCAAAGGTTGCCGCAGGCCCGGAGGGCCTGCCAGAAGAGCTCGCCCAACTGAGGAAGGAATTAAAAGAGCTCAATGAGCTCAAGCACCTGTGCATGAACGTCATCTCTTCCGCTGAGAGCCCGCTTTCGGACGTAGTCACGAGGCTTGAGGAGAACCTCGTCTCCAACGGCATAGAC
>CAZDUP010000298.1:0-2970 GCA_964508625.1 uncultured Thermodesulfobacteriota bacterium | reverse complement strand
CCATAGGCAGTACGGCTAGTGAAAAGGCCAGCACAAGGACGGCCACGTTGACGGCAGACCGCATGAGCGAGCCGTTGCGCAAACTGGCTAAATTTCCGGCTATAAGGACAGGCGATAAAAGCACCCCGAAGTACATGAAGTAGGTGCTGTCAACGAGAGAGAGGCCGAGCACGAGGCCAAAGAGGCCATAGAGCCGCCAGCCGCCCTCGTTTAGCGCGCGCAGCAATAGGTATAGGAGCAGCGGAAGCCAGAATAGGTTTGGCTGGTGGGACATGAGGTGGACCGTGTGGAATGGCGAGAATGTAAAGGCGAGGGCGCACCACATGGCGGCCGTTGTATTCTGCACGAGATATTCGATAAGAAGATACGAGGTGAGCGCAAGCAAGGGGAAGCTCAGTATCTTTATCATGTTGTAGGCCGCAACTTCGTTGCCGAGGAGCGAGAGTACGAGTCCCGTCAGGTAATAGATATAGAAAAACGGCCCGCTTGAGAGATCGACGCCTTCCGGGAACGAGCTGAAGGAGTGGGCGCGAAGCGGAATGTCATTGAGGAACGAGAACTTGAACCACCAGAAGCTGTATATCGAGCCGAGCGAATCCCACGGGAAGCCGTAGAACATTCCTGAGATATCGGTTATGACCGGATAGGTATAAAGCACTGCAAGCAGCAGCGAAAAGAGGAAGATGGCAAGGCACCGGAATATCCGCTCTTGAAAATCGGCTCTGCTCATCTCTGCTGGTCTCCGCTGGGACTGTAAAGCTCGGCAACGATCCCGGCGAGGAGAAAGAAATATGCGGCTTCGGCCAGGTCTTTTGCAGCGGAGTCCTGCTGCATAAGCACAAGCGCGCCGCAGGCCGCCATGAGCACGATAAAACCGGAAAAGAACGCGCCGGGCAGATCGAGAGCGATTCTTTTGACCAACATTGCCGCAGGGTGCTGGCTCGACATCGCACCAGCAAGGCCTCTCCCGCGCTCAGCTGAGCGGAGAGACCCGGGAACAACTGAGGCGGCGTATGAAAAGAGGGCAAAATACGAAAGCGCGATATTGTGAAGCGATATGTAATGGCCGCCCTTCAGGTAAAAGAAGGCGTTGGCTGCCGCGCCGTAGAAGATGATAAGCAGCAGCGCGCCTCTGCGGCTTTCTTTTTTGCGTGTAAGCAATACCGAGAGCGCAAGGCAGGCCGAGAATATGAGCATGGCCACCGGGAAAGTCCCCTTGAGCGCCTGCCTTACCTCAGTTGTAAGAGGCTCCCATGACCTCATGACCTCCTTATAGGTGTTGTAGGCGAGAAAGAGGGACATTGCAAAGAGGCCGAGTCCGGCCGCCGCTTTTTTGAATATCGTGGCCGGCCTCATGGTTTCCTTCTCCTGATGATGGCAAGCCCCAGTACTATGACAAGCCCTGCCCCGCTCGCGAAGATGCCTGCCTCCATGGCTGCCTGAGGCCTGTATTCCAATATTATGTCAAAGCCGCCGTTTTCAAATCGGGCAACCTCATCAGGCACAAGCCAGCCGTTCGCATATCCGTTCACGATGAAATGCGTACCAAGCTCCTGCTCCACGGAACTCCTCGCGTGGTCAAGCAGCATAGAGCCGCTGACAGGCCGCCCAGCCGGGCGCGCGTATGCTCGCCAGCCCGGATGATATGCCTCGAGAAAGGCGAGCACGAATCCCTTCTTAGCGCCCGAGACATGGACGACGTACCTCGTGGGATTTATGCGCCGGAAGCTCAGCCGAGGAAGGCTGCCGACAGACTCGTGCGCTTCCGGGTTTCGCGCCAGCTTATTGTTGCCGATAAATAACGAGTATACGCCCATGCCGCCATCTTCCATGACCTCGATCGAGCGCGCACCCTCTTTGGCGGGAATGGCGGCCTCAGCCAGCAGGCCCGACGCGTTCGTCTCAAGCAATAGCTCCATTCCGTCCACTCTGATGACGGGCAAGCCGCCTTTTTGATTTTCCCATCCGGGCGAGGAGAGGGCCATTGAGCGGATCTGAAGACCAGGCTCTGCGTCATCAGGGCCTGAGTAGGCGTCGTAATCACAATAAGCGACAAAGCCTATGCCTGCAAGGCGCGCGTCTCTTTGGCCAGGCAGATGCGCGTCGAGTAGCCTGCGGATATCTGTCTTGAACCTCTCAGTCCCTTTTGCAGGCTCTCTCAATGGCCTGCTTATCGAGAGGTCGGCCTTGTGGTCGAGATCAGTGTCTATCATGAAAGATACCTCAGCGCCTTTCCCCGCCGCCGCCTTCCAAGAATAGTCCATAAGGAACATTGGGAAGCTCTCGATGTTAATCCAGTCAAGGTCTCTTGCGAAGCCAACGGCGTATTCGCTTCCGCAGGGCGAACCTGATGTAAGCTCCAGGCCGTCAGGCGAGATGAAGATGCCTTCTGCCCTGTCCACTGATGAGAGGCCAGGTTCCCTTTCATGGACATCTGCGCGCAGACGCCTGCTCAAGCCGAAGAGGGGGCGCGCGCGCCCGTCCTTTTCCAGCTTTGCGGTTCTGATAAAGATTTTAAGTTCGTTATCCCCGCTCAAGAGAGGAACGCCTTTGATCGTCGCAGCGAACGGTACACCGGCTTGAAGCTGGCGGCCTTTTTCAGCAGGTACTTGAATCTCCCTGCCGTTTATAAAAAGCCTCGCCTCGACCGCCTCCACGAGCGGCATGATAGTAAGGCCAATGTCTGCGATGACGGCAACGGGTGAGTGGTTCATCACGCTCAGGCGCTGGCCGCTCTCAACGAGCCTGTAGCGGATATCGGTGAATCCGATGGCGCCCCTGTCCTGCTCCGCTCCGTAGAGCGAGATGAGCCTGCCGGGGCTCTTGAAGCTGTCCACCGCATGCCAGCTCAGGGATGCGGCGTAGTCTTCCCTGAATGCGAATTTACGCATTTTGGGGCTGATATTGGCGAAAATGCTTTCCGCGCTGCCGTCATCATGGAAGACCAGTCTTTTGTAGACTCCTGGCTCC
>CAZDUP010000297.1:0-2976 GCA_964508625.1 uncultured Thermodesulfobacteriota bacterium | reverse complement strand
GCGCCTCAACGAGGCCATATACCAGGAGTTCCCGGACGTGCAGACCTTTGCCGAGGAATCGACCGCGTGGCCAATGGTGTCGAAGCCGACATGGCTCGGCGGCCTGGGCTTTGGCATGAAGTGGAACATGGGCTGGATGCACGACACCTTGAAGTACTTCTCGAAGGACTCCATCTACAGGAAGTACTACCACAACCAGCTCACCTTCAGCATCTGGTACGCCTTTACGGAGAACTTCATGCTGCCGCTCTCACACGACGAGGTCGTGCACGGCAAGGGGTCGCTCATCGGCAAGATGCCCGGCGACGAATGGCAGAGGCACGCCAACCTGCGCCTACTTTACGGCTACATGTTCGGCCACCCCGGGAAAAAGCTCCTATTCATGGGCTCGGAGTTCGGACAGGTCAGGGAATGGTCGCATGACGACAGCCTCGAGTGGCATGTGCTCCAGTACCCGTTCCATGCCGGCATGAAGAAATGGGTCGCTGACCTGAACCGCCTATACAGGAACGAGCCAGGTCTGCATGAGCTGGACTTCTCTCCGGAAGGCTATGAATGGATAGACTTCCACGACTGGGAGAACAGCGTAGTGAGTTTCATACGAAAAGGGCACGACCCCAAGGACACGGTCCTTGTTGTCCTGAACCTCACGCCTGTATTCAGGCCCGAATACAGGGTCGGCGTGCCTGAGAGCGGCTTCTGGCGCGAGGTATTGAACAGCGACTCGGAGATATACGGCGGGAGCGGCAAGGGCAACATGGGCGGACTCTACGCAGAGGAGATCGGTGCGCAAAAGAGACACTGGTCTATTAACATGACCCTGCCGCCTTTGGCAGCGGTGTTTTTCAAAAGGGGTTAAGAGAAAAAGGCGGGTTCAAGTCGCCCTTTTAGCAAATGGCCTTTTGCGCGCTGCCGCGCTTTTTCTGGCACAAGGCTCCGCTCGCTTTCAGCCCCCGTCCTCCTCGAAAAGCCCCTTATGCCGCGAAGCCCATTTTTCTGCGGGTTCAGGGTTGCACCCTGAACCCGAAATTTCCGTTGAGGGCTGTACGAACCTCCGGGTTCAGGTTGAAAACCATGAACCAGCCGTAATCTCCCCCTGCCCCTCTTTAGAAAAAAGGGGTTTTTTGTTTTCTTAGCTTCCCCCTTTGGAAAAGGGGGACTGAGGGGGATTATCCAAATGGTGCGTTTGGCGCACCCTACGGAGCCGAAGGCCGACGAAGAATCTCTACTTCGCCACGGAATAGAATATCCTGTATATCGCCCCTGCTCTGTCATCCGACAGATAGAGCGCGCCGTCCTTGCCCACGAGCGCGTCCACAGGCCTGCCCCAGCCATCGCCCTCCTGCTCAACTAACCACCCTGTAACGACGTCGAAAGGCTTGCCTTCCGGCTTTCCGTCCTTAAAATGAATTGCCACGAGCTTGTAGCCAGTTGGCTCGCTCCTGTCCCATGACCCGTGCAGGGCTATGAAAAGGGATTCAGCAAGCCTCTTCGGAAAATAGTCGAGGCCCTTTCCAAAGGCCACGCCAAGCGGCGCTGAATGGGCCTGGAAGGCGACAGCAGGGGCAATGGTGCCTCTGCACCTCTCAGGGCTTCCGTACTCCGGGTCCGGGACCCTGTTCCCGTAGCAATGGGGCCAGCCGTAATCACCGCCTTCTTTGATGAGATTAAGCTCCTCTGGCGGTATGTCATCGCCGAGGCTGTCCCTGCCGTTGTCAACGCCCCAGAGCTCGCCTGTCTCAGGGTGGAACTCTATGCCAACGCTATTGCGGAGTCCAGTGGCGAATATTTCAGACTTTGGCCCGGCTACTTTGAGGACAGCTGCCCTCCTTCTGTCCTTTTCAATGCATACGTTGCAGCTCGATCCGCCAGATACGAAGATCGTGTTGTCAGGGGCAATGGCGAGGCTTTTTGTCCAGTGGCCGCCTCCTGCCGGCAGGTCGTCGCTCAATATCCTCTTCGTATCTGCCCTGAGGTCGTTGTCAGTGTCCTCGAGCTCGACGAGGCTCCCTGTCTCTGCCACGACGAGCTTTTTGCCCCTGAACGCAAGTCCGTGCGGCCTCTTCAAGCCCCTCGCGAATACAATCTTCTCATCAGCCACGCCATCTCTGTCCCTGTCCGGAAAGGCGAGCACAGTCCCGTCATTCGGCACGCTCAGGAATATAGTTCCGTCCTCAGAGGCTGCCATGAACCTGGCGCCCGGCGCATCTGCGGCGAATACAGCCACTCGCATGCCGGGCATCGCTTCGAGCACCCTCTCCTGGCTGAAGACGCCTTTCCTGTATTTTTCAGGCACGGAGAGATTTATCTTGTCGAGCGCCCATGCCGGGGTAGATGCGCAAAAGATAATCGCGAGAAGGATGACTACGGGCCTTATATGCATGTGCATGCTCCTTTCCCTGAAGTTTACTTCGAAATCCCCTGCCCCGCAACAGCCTATTCTGATTTGGAGTATACTCCAGATATGAATATCAGGAAGAAAAGGCCCTGGGAGATACCGGAGCGCGAGGCGACTCCAGAGGCCGTCTACATGGGCAGGAGAAGGTTTTTGAAAGACCTCGGCTACATGGGCGCGGCAGGGGGCATCTTTCTCTCAGGCCTTGAACTGAACGGCATATTCGGCGTATTCGAGGACGGCAAGAAAGAAGACGTCATAAAGGTCCCCAAAACGCCGACATCGAACCTCTATCCGGCAAGGAGAAACCCCGCGTTCAAGCTCGACAGGCCCCTGACAGATGAGCTTGTCGCTGGGAAGTACAACAACTTCTACGAGTTCACCAATGGCAAGAGCGTCTGGAAGGACGTTGACAAGATGCAGGTGCGCCCCTGGACAGTCGAGGTAACCGGCCTTGTCGCAAAGCCCAGGACCTATGATGTAGACGAGCTTGTGCGGATGATGCAGCTCGAAGAAAGGCTCTACAGGCTGAGGTGCGTGGAGGCGTGGGCAATGGCAGTGCCCTGGACAGGCTTTCCCAT
>CAZDUP010000296.1:0-2979 GCA_964508625.1 uncultured Thermodesulfobacteriota bacterium | reverse complement strand
ACGACTCTTCGATGATGAAGTCCGGCGAAGGAAATTATGACGCGGCTTTAAGGGATATGACAGCGGCCTACGGGCTTGTAACGGCCATTGTAAAGGAATTGAAACGGGCAGAGGGTGAGGCGCTGACATTTCCAGAAAAACAGTTCACCGACCCCAGGGAACTCCTTGCATATGAGATCGAGAAGAACGATACCTACGCCTTTTTCGCATCAAAGACAGCGGGTGACAACGGGAAGGACTCACTAAAGCTCCTCAGGGCAGCGAGGAAGGCCAGGGACCAGGCCCAGAGGTCGATCGACAAGGGCGACGGCGCAAAGGCAATAGAGCGCCTGAGGCAATCCACTGAGCTCTATCTGAAAGCCATAAGGGAAGCGGGGGAATAGCTGGCTGAGATAAGCCCATTGGCTTAAAAAAGGGCAGCCCACTCAGCTGCCCTTAAATAAGGGCTGGCGGTCCTACGGGGATTTAAGGCTTCGCCTTCGCCGGTACGGACGATGACGATTATCGTTGCCAGCCTCGCCTACGGCTCAGCTGGCCTCCCGGTCGAACCCCTCCGGGGTTCTCATCCCCGTAGGCCCAAAATAAAAAAGGGCTGCCTTGCGGCAACCCTTTTATTATTTTCTGGCGGTCCTACGGGGATTCGAACCCCGGTTTTAGCCTTGAGAGGGCCACGTCCTAGGCCTCTAGACGATAGGACCAAGATAAAAATTATCTAAAAAAGATACAATATCAGGCCTTCTCTTGTCAACGGCTTTTTGAGTCTTGAAATAGCAATTCTGTGCAGGCCCCCCAAAAAACTCATCGCAAGGCTCAGGGACACTACTGCCCGGCATCATTATCGCAGCCCAGACTTCCTCAGCCGCTTCTCCTCTTTTGTCCTGCGATGTCTTATGATCCAATTCCGTACAATGTAATAGGAAACCATAGTGGTAACCGCTGTTACGACGAGGTTGCCTGCCATGAAAACAACCGTGACCGACCCGGCCCCGGAAAGAAATCCTTCTGCCGCCACCTGGCATTTATCGTATTGTAGTCCTTGCCCATTATGAACGCGCCGGTGAATACGCTGATGGCCAGGAATATCGGCGAGGTGATTGGATTCATTATAAGGCCCCCAAGCACCGAGGCCGCCTTGTTCGCATTGAGGAGAACCGCGAAGGCAAGAGAAAAGATTATCCCGATGCCGAAAGTCGGCAACACCCCGATGGGCGCCCCCTATTGCCGCACCCCGGGCTATCCTTTCCGGCGGGTCATCTATCCTGAGTATTTTCAGGTAAGTGAATCTGATCTTTCTTTTTAGATTGGCAAAAGGGTGCCTCTGCCGAAACCTCCCGCCTGCCGGCCGTTGCCATTCGCTCCGTTTTTCTGAAGACTTCCTTTTTGACCGATTCATGGTGCAAGCAATGTACTCTGATGCTAAAATATGATTACAGATCAGGCCCTTGCATTCCATTCCGAAGCTGCATCTCCCAGAATTGCTTCTGCCGCGGCAATCAACATCCCAGATAATAGCTCCGGGCCTGTTTTAATCCGGAGGGTCGAATGAAGTTAGTACTTTTTCTGCTTCTTATCAGGTATCTTTTGAGGCTCATTCCTGCCTCCATGATGGGCGGGGCGCTCATAATGGAAGATTTTGATAAAGGGTCAAAACCACAGGAATCGCCTTTATCCGGTAAGGATGGACGAGATGAGGGTGGCGCATCCGGTCCTGCGTCTGATCCTGCAGTGCCTTCTTCAAATGAGACCTGAAAAGCTCTAACCCCTATATCCCGTTGTGGTGCTCCAGTATCCTCCGGAAGACGTCCCACGGCGAGATGATGCCCAAGAGGTTCTTCTCCGGGCCGAGCACCAGGATGGACTCAGCGTGCTTTGCCGGGTTATAGAAGAGCGCGGCCACTTCCATCGTAGAGGTCTCAGGCGTTACGGCGACATAGTCCCTGTCAAGCACCTCTTCAACGCCTTTTTGTGCGAGCTTTTCGATGTTCCTTATGAACTCAGGCAGCTCAGGGGCGAACTTCACGTCTTCGAGCATGCCTTCGGCCACATAGGGCGGAAGGATGGCCTTGAATAGCTTTCTCGGGGTAATAAGGCCTTCTACCCTGCCCGTCCTGTCCAGCACAGGCACCTGCCTTATCTCTTTTTTCTTTATGAGCCTCAGGGCATCGAGCATGGTGCTCTCCGGCCCGATTGTAACAATGTCCTTTGTCATCACATTTGCGGCTATCATCACATCCTCCTTTTAACCGTAGTCGCGCGAGCGCTGCCTTATCCTGCGAAGTACCTGAACCACATGTAGACGGTCGAGATGACGATTGATATGAGCATCAACGGAAACGCGAGATAGGTGAACTTCATGAAGCTTATCGGATGTCCGTTCTTCGCGGCCATGCCTGCAACTACGACGTTTGCGGACGCGCCGATGAGAGTGCCGTTTCCGCCCAGGCACGCGCCCAGCGACAGAGCCCACCATAGCGGGGTTATCGCCTCAGGCCCGCCGAGCCCCGGAGCCATGTCCTTTAATAGCGGTATCATCGTTGCGACGAAAGGTATGTTGTCTATGAAGGCCGAGGCGATGGCCGATACCCAGAGTATGGTCATGCCAGCGACAGCCATGTCCCCGCCAGTAAGCGCAAGCGTCTTCTTGGCGAGCATCCCGATAAGGCCGACCTCAACGAGGCTGTGGACCACGACGAATAGGCCGAGGAAGAAAAATATCGAGGTCCACTCCGCCCTTTCCATCACGTGGTGGACGTCTTCCTTAGCAATGAGCATGAGCATGGCCGCTCCGAAGAGGCCTATGGTAGCGGCCTCGAGGTGCAGGGGCTTCTGGAAGATGAACGCCCCTATCGTTATGGCGAGCACGATGAGGCACTTGACCAGAAGGGTCGTGTCCGTGATGGCCTCGTTTTCATTGAAGGCCATTATCCTTCTCTTGTTCTCTTCCGAGACCTTCATCTTCTTCCCATATATGAAGTACAT
>CAZDUP010000295.1:2232-3009 GCA_964508625.1 uncultured Thermodesulfobacteriota bacterium | reverse complement strand
CCCACGGGTTTCCCCACTACCCCCTCAAGATAGCGTGTCTGCCAATTCCACCACTTCGGCGTGTTCGAGGGAAAAAAGAACGCCCGTTGTTAGCGGACGTCCATTAAAACTAACATGAACCCCTGATATCAGTCAAGGGGATTGAGTACTTTTTATTGTGCCGGAGCCCCTGTGCCGGGCGCGCCAGGCACAGTCGAAGGCGCTGCCGGAGGCGCGACTGGCGCAGCGCCGGCCGGGGCAGATGCCGCAGGCTCATCGCCCATTATGGACCTTGTCTTTGCCTGGCTCGACATGTACGTGAGCGCTATCGACGTTATCATGAAGATGGCGGCGCATCCGTACGTCACCTTCGCGAGAAGGGTCGCAGGGCCCGCGCTCCCGAAGATCGTCTGCGAGGATGATGAGCCGAAGGTCGAACCTATGGATGCTCCCTTGCCGACCTGCAGGAGCACGGCCACTATCATCACGATGCTGACGAGCAGGTGTATTGCGATTACGAGCGTGAACATCTTTCCTCCAAAGCCTCTCTGAAATGAGGCTTATCGGTCCAAATCTGTCTTTGCAAAATGGTTATTTTACCTATTTCATTCGAAAATGCAAGGATTATGTGGATGCATTGGGCTGGTCTAAGAGGAAACTTGGACTGGAAGGATCAGAGCTGGCGAAACTTCACTATCCTGGCAAAGTCTTCTGCCTTGAGGCTCGCGCCACCCACAAGGGCGCCGTCGATATTCGGCTCAGCCATGAGCTCGTCTATGTTGTCGGGCTTCACTGACC
>CAZDUP010000295.1:0-2222 GCA_964508625.1 uncultured Thermodesulfobacteriota bacterium | reverse complement strand
CTGACCCGCCGTAGATCAGGCGGACCTCCCTGACTGACTCGGTGTCAAAGAGCTCGTAGAGGAGCTCCCTTATCGAGTTATGCACCTCTTCCGCCTGCTGCGGGGTCGCTGTCTTTCCTGTGCCTATGGCCCAGACAGGCTCGTAGGCTATGGTCACGTCTCTCAAGGCCGAGCCTCCGAGGCCTGCAAGGGCCTGAGTTACCTGATTTTTTATCCGCCTCAGGGTCTTTCCGCCTTCGCGTTCCTCAAGGCTCTCGCCGACGCAGACTATTGGCTTGAGATTGTGTCTCATGGCAGCGAAGACCTTCTTGTTTACAGTCTCGTCTGTCTCGCCGAATAACTGGCGGCGCTCGGAATGGCCGATTATGACGTACTTGCACCCTACTGAGGAGAGCATCTCGCCAGAGATCTCTCCAGTATAGGCGCCGTTCTTTTCCCAATGGATGTTCTGGCCCGCGAGCTTTATCGGGCTGTCGGCAAGCAGGTGATAGAGGTGGTGGATGGAGGTGAAGGGAGGCGCGATGACTACCTCAACGGAACCGGAGCCCTTCAGGAGCTCCCGGAGCTTTAGGACCAGGGCATCGCCCTGGCACAGGTCCGTGTTCATCTTCCAGTTTCCGGCTATTAGCGGCTGCATCGACATCCGGGCCCAGATCCTTTTTAATTCGCGGCCTTGCTCGCTTCCTTCTGCTGTCTCAAGGCTGCTATTCCGGGCAGTTCCGCGCCTTTCAGGAGCTCGAGGAAGGCCCCGCCGCCGGTTGATATGTAGCTCATCTTCGCGTACTCGCCAGCCCTGTGCACGGCCACATCGGTGTCTCCGCCGCCGACTATGGTCATTGCATAGGTGCTCGCCACACTGGAGACCATCGCGAATGTGCCACGGCTGAATGCGTCTATCTCGAATACGCCCATTGGGCCGTTCCAGACTATGGTCTTGGCGTTCTGTATGGCCTCCGTAAAGAGCGTCACTGTGGCAGGGCCTATGTCCAGGGCCATCCAGCCCTTGGGTATTTCCTGGTAGGTCACGACCTTTGTCTCTGCATCGGCCGCGAACCTGTCAGCTACGACAAAATCCACGGGCATGTAGAGCTTTATGTGCTTTTGCCTGGCCTTCTCTATGACCTCTTTGGCGGTTTCAAGGGCGTCCTCTTCGGCAAATGAGCTGCCGACCTCGTAACCCAGCGATTTAAAAAAGGTAAGGGCCATGCCGCCGCCGATTATGAGCTTGTCGACCCTGTCGCAGAGCGAAAGAAGCACCTTTACCTTATCCGATACCTTCTTGCCGCCGATTATCGCGACAAGTGGCCTTGTCGGCTTCTCTAAGGCCATTGAGAAGTAGGTGAGCTCCTTTTTCATGAGGAAGCCTGCCCCGGTCTCCTTGACAAAGCGGGTCATGGCCACGTTGGATGCATGCGCCCTGTGTGCCATTGCAAAGGCGTCGTTGATATAAACGTCACTCAATTCAGCGAGTTGCCTGCCGAAGCCCTCGTCGTTCTTCTCCTCCTCGGGATGGAACCTCAGGTTCTCAAGGAGCACCACGTCCCCGGGCTTCATATTATCGACTATCTTCTTTGTCTCCCCTCCCACGCTGTCAGGGGCGAGTATGACGTCCTTCTCAAGGAGCCTGCCGAGCCTCTTGGCAACGGGCGCGAGGCTCATCTCAGGTACAGCTTTTCCCTTGGGCCTGCCGAGGTGAGAGGCGAGTATCACCTTCGCGTTCTCGTCGAGGGCATAGTTGATGGTCGGGAGCACACTCCTTATGCGGGTGTCGTCCGTTATGTTCTGGTTCTCGTCAAGGGGGACGTTGAAGTCCACCCTGATAAAGACCTTTTTGCCCTTAAGGACTATCTCGTCAATGTAGCCAAGACCCTTGTCCATTTGTTGCTATGCTCCGTAACTGGTTGAAATTTATCGGTTTATATGCGTTCCGGTGATTATATCCCCCTGGATGCCATGAAGAGCACAAGGTCCCTCATCCTGCACGAGAAGCCCCACTCGTTGTCATACCAGGCAAGCACCTTGACCATGTTCTCGCCTATCATCTTTGTCGCCTGAGAGTCGAGTATCGACGAATTGGGGTTGCCCTTGAAATCAGCAGATACCAGGAGCTCTTCGGTATATTCGAGTATTCCCTTTAGCGGACCGTCGGCAGCAGCCTTGAAGGCTTTGTTTATCTCGTCAGCAGTTGCCGCCTTTGAGATCTCAGCGGTAAGGTCCACGAC
>CAZDUP010000294.1:0-3042 GCA_964508625.1 uncultured Thermodesulfobacteriota bacterium | reverse complement strand
GGTGATATAGTCGTACTGGCCTTCCATGTCGAAGAGGTCGGTTACCCGGCAATCCAGGCCGTTCCTTCTGCCTGCCTCGACCATCTCAGTGGAGATGTCAATGCCAGAGCCCTCCATACCGAATTTTTTAGTGTACTCAAGGAACTGGCCGTTGGCGCATCCTACGTCAAGAAGCCTCTTGCCCCTATTTTGAGCCATGTCTATCCTGAGGTCCGAGAAGGTCAGGTCCTTTTCAGCGAAATATGTCTGCCTGTACTCAGGGCTGAAGTGCAGATGGTGGCCGAGGTTGTTGAACTTCTTCTCCATGTAGCCGGATTCGTAGAAAGCGCTTATCTCCGCCTCAGAGGGGTAGGAGGACATCCTCTCCACGCCGCATCCCGAGCACTTCACGTAACTGTATCCCGATACTTCGGCAGTGAGCTTCGATTCCCTGCCGCCGCATATCCTGCAACCGTCTAATCTCATTCCTTCACCCCGTAGACTACCATCTCTCTTCCTATGCCGTAGCGGGCCATAAGCTCGTAGAGCTCCTTCTTGAACGCCTTGAGGCCGGGCTCGCCCAGCATGAGATCCAGGCTCTTGCGCCGCGCGTGGCTCTCTCTGCCGAGCCTGTCGTCGCCGATGTAGTTGTCTCCCATGAGCAGGAAAAAATCTATCGGGAACATGGCTGTCGAATGCACGACCTTGAAGCCGGACTTCTCCATCAGGCCGGAAAGCGTCGCGAAACTGAAATAGTTTATGTGGTGCGGCGGAGCAAGCCAGTAAGGGTCGTAATCGAGCTTCTCCTGGAGCACCTTCTGAACAGGGCTGTAATCGTTAGGGACAACGCAGCAGATAAGACCTCCGCGGTTCATTAGCGCCGCTGCCCTCTTCAGCACCGCTGCCGGGTCAGGGACGTGCTCCAAAACCTCTGAAAGATGTATGGCGTCGAACTGCCCCAGCGATGAAGCCGAGTCATCATCAAAAAAAGCATTTATTACGTTCAAGCCAAGCGATTTGGCATGGTTCGAGGCCTGTTTCGAGGGCTCGATGCCAGTGCCCTTCCAGCCCCTCTCCATGCCTCTTTTGAGAAAATAGCCGGGGCCGCAGCCGATGTCGAGCACCGAGCGAGAGCCGAACGGGAGCCTGGATTCAAAAAAATCATACCTGTCGTCGTAGACAGAGTCCCACCACTTGAGGTCCTCTATGACTCGCTCGATGAACTTCGGCTTCTCGTCCGTGTAATATTCCTCGCAATAGACCTTATCCAGCTCGTCAGGCAACGGTATCGGGTCGATGTGTATGAAGCCGCAGTCAGAGCAGTCCTTTATGCGATAGCCGTTGGCCTTTTCGATTATTATCCCGTTGTGCTCCATCAGATCACCTTCTGCGTCCTTTCGCCGTCGAGCATCGCCGTTATGATGCCTGCTATCCGGGAAGCGCCTCTTCCGTCTGTGAGCGCCATCGCCTTACTCGATGTCTCACGCCAGAGCACCGCGTCGTCTCTGAAGAGCTTGATCGCCTCGCCTGCTTCGCCGGGCATCAAGTCCTTGTGGAAGCCGAGCCCTCTCGTTATGCCGAGGCCTTCCATAGCCGCCAGGTCCTCCCTGTCGCTTTCGTAGTTGCCGATGACGACAGAGGGCACGCCCATGTACGCGAGCTCGAATACCGTGGTGCCCATTGCCGTGAAGGCAACGTGCGACCTGCCCATCCAGGCTGCCATATCGTCAGGGTTGTGCACGATGCTGAACTTTTCCCAGCGGCTGGCATTAAGGTCCTCAAACGTCCTGCCAGAGCTGAAGGCCGGTCCAATCACCACGGTCACCTCTATGCCGTCAAGTCCGGCGAGGTCCTTCAATACCATGCCTGTGAGGTTATTCGGGTCAGAGCCGCCCATGGTGATAAGCACCTTCAACGGCAGCGAATGTTCCAGCGGCGAGCGCTCGCGGGCGTTCCTGAAGCGGTCGCCTATTATGATGTACTCGCTTCCGGAGATGAGTCCGCGCATGCGTGAGCCCCTGTATATTGGCGTGGGCATTACGACAGCGTCGGCCTCATCGGTCGAGGTATTGTCTATGAGTATCACCTTGCGGCCGTCTTCCTTCAATGTATGGACCTGGCCGCTCACGTCCTTTTTCGTGTCGATCACCACGATGTCGCCGGAGAGGCGGCTGGGGTGCATGCCTGTCATTGGATACGTTATGTGGAACAGGGACTCGGAATTGAGCCTGTCTATGACAGGCCTTTCGTTATTCACGAGAAAATGGATCGGCAGCTCCTGCTCGTCAAGGGCGTGCGCGATGTTGATGCACCTCATCACGTGACCCATGCCGATGGAGGCGCCGCCTTCTGTCCAGAAGGTCACGCTGTTCTGCATATGCCTTCCCTGGACTCGAGGAGGTTCCTCGAGCCCTTTACCTGCAGGGCGAGCTTCAACGTCCTGTGCCCCTCCCTGACGTCCGCGCACGGCGCCTGATTGTTTTCAATGCAATCCAGGAAGTGCTTCATCTCGGAGAGATACATGTCGTTCACCTGAAAGGTGAGCCTGCCTGCGTACCACTTCCCCAGCTCCGTGGAATAGGTCTCCACCAGACCTTCGATGAGGTCGGCCCTTATCGTACCCCTTGACCCTGCAATCACTATCCTGTGCTGGTTCGCCCGCTGAAGGAAGTCGGTCTGCCAGTTGGCGTAAACGCCGCTTCTGAACCTGAATATGCCGAGGGCGAGGTCCTCGACGTCCATCTCAAGGTCGCTCACCTTGTCGCAGAAGGCGTACGCCTCCTCGACCTCTCCGAAGAGCCATCTCAGGTTGTCGAGGCCGTGTATGCTCGTGAGCACCACGCCGCCGCCGAGCCTCTTTTTAGCAGCGTACTCTGTCCTGTAATCGGCATGCGGGTGCCAGTCAGGCAGATAGTGGCCTCCGTAGTAGTTGACGTGCTGGACCTTGCCTATGACCTCGGATGCAAGAAGGCTCTTCAAGTGCACAAAGACCGGATGGAACCTGTAGCACATGGCCATCATCGCGACTATGCGTTTCTCTTCCACCAGCCTTTCGAGCTCCAC
>CAZDUP010000293.1:0-3047 GCA_964508625.1 uncultured Thermodesulfobacteriota bacterium | reverse complement strand
TGGCCTGGTTGCTGAACGGGAAGCGCGCGGCCAGCGTCTCGTAGTAGGTGATGGCGTTGCGGAAGTTGCCGCTGTCCATCGCCGACTGCGCCCTGTCATACAGCTGGTCGGCGCCGGACTTCATGTCCCGCTCGTTGTCGCTGGCGCAGCCGGCCATGACGAGCAGGACCAGCAGGACCAGCGACAGGATGGCCGGCAGGCGCGCGCGGGGCATGACGGCGGGCAGGAACAAGGTCGCGGGTACCTGTGCGAAGGACGGCGAAGCATCGAGGCTGCGCAGTAAAGCCCAGGGCCAGGGGCTGGCGGTCGCCCGGCCGCTTACAATCCGCACACCAAGACCGCCATCAGCCACAGCATCAGCATCCCGGAGGAGCAGGCCGGCCGCCGCCTGGACCAGGCCCTGGCGGAACTGCTCCCCGACTATTCGCGCTCGCGCATCAAGGAGTGGATCCTCGGCGGCTGTGTCCTGCTCGACGGTGCTGTGGCGCAGGCGCGCACGCTGGTTGCGGCCGGGCAGCAGGTCGAGTTGCAGGCGACCGTGGCGGCCCGGGCGGCCGTGGTGGCACAGGACGTCCCCTTCGAGGTGGTGCATGAGGACGATGCGGTGCTGGTGGTGCTCAAGCCCGCGGGCCTGGTGGTGCACCCGGGTGCCGGCAATCCCGACGCGACGCTGGAGAACGGCCTGCGCCGCCAAGCGCCGGCGCTGGCGGCCCAGCCCCGCCGCGGCCAGCTGCAACGCCTCGACAAGGACACCACCGGGCTTCTCGTTGCGGCAAAGAACGACCAGAGCTACTTGAACCTCTGCAGCCAGTTCAAGGAACGGACTACCCGCCGCAAGTACATCGCCCTTGTCTGGGGCAGGATGAGGCTTGATGAGGGCACGATAAGCATACCCATCGGCAGGGACTCTGTGCAGAGAAAGCGGATATCGACAAGGGCCAGGGTCAAGAGGTCTGCTGTCACGAGGTACGCGGTCATGAAGAGGTTCCCGCTCATGACACTCATAGAGCTCAAGCTCGAGACAGGGCGCACGCACCAGATAAGGGTGCACCTCTCCGAGGTCGGCCATCCTGTTGTCGGAGACCAGGTCTATGGAAAGAGGACAGCGCCTCCGGCCCTTGCAAAGCCGGTCGCGGATATCCTTAAAGGCATAAAAAGACAGATGCTCCACGCGTACTCGCTCGGCATCACGCACCCGAAAAGCGGCGCCGAGCTTGACTTCAGCGCGCCCATGCCGCCTGATATGCAAAGAATCGTGGACGCACTGGAAAAGGACTCGAATGAGGACTCTTAACGGTATCAAGTTTTTTTCATCTCAGCTCTTCGGTGAAGGAGTTGTCCACGGGTTTCTCACCAGGCACGGCGGCGTGAGCGCGCCTCCTTATGAGAGCCTCAACTTCGACGCCCGGGACACAGACCCCGGGGAAAACGTCGAAGAGAACAGGTCGAGGTTCTACAACGCCTTTGGCGTGGAAAAGCTCGCGACGGTCAACCAGGTGCACGGGAGCGCGGTCTTCAGGCTCGAAGGCGCGTTGCCAGCCGCGCCTCCGGAGGCAGATGCCATAGTAACTGACATGGGCGGCATTGCAATAGGCATGCTCACCGCTGACTGCCTTCCTTTGCTCATACACGACCCTGTCAACAATGCCATAGGCGCGGTGCACGCCGGATGGAAGGGCACGGCCCTTGGCGTTGCCATGAATACGGTTAAGGAGATGGGCAGGTTATTCGGCTCCAGGCCCGGCGACCTGAAAGCTGCCATCGGGCCGGCAATAGGCCCATGCTGCTATAAGGTCGGAGAAAATGTCATGGAGGAATTCCTCAATAACTGGCGTGGCCTCGAGAGCTTCCTGATGCTCGAAGACGGTTTGAGGCTCGACCTCGGCGCGGAAAACCTGAGCCAGCTCCTTTACATCGGCGTGCCGCAGAAGAACATCAGCGCAAGCGCGCCGTGCACCGCCTGCACAGGGGATTTCTTCTCGTACAGGAGAGACAACGGCAGGACAGGAAGGCAGTTGAGCTTCATCATGCTGAGGAACAGATGATAGTAGGACTCACCGGGGGCATAGCAACAGGCAAGAGCCTTGTATCAGGAGAGCTAAGGAGGCTCGGCGCGCTGCTCATCGATGCTGACATCATAGCCAGAGAGATAGTCGAGCCGGGAAAACCGGCCTATGATGAAATAGTCGAGGCCTTTGGCGAAGAGATACTCAACCCTGACCGGACGATAAACAGGAAAGCGCTCGGGGACATCGTCTTCTGCGATAAGGAAGCGCTCGGAAAGCTCAACAGCATAACCCACCCGAGGATACGCCAGCGTATACGGGAAGAGATTGCAAAGGGCGGTGACGACGAGCTTATAGTCGTTGACATTGCGCTTCTCATAGAGATGGGCTTCAAGGACGAGGTGGACAGCATAATCGTGGTCTGGGCTGACGAGGAGAGGCAGATAGAGCGGATGCTAAGGAGAAACGGCCTCACAAGGGAAGAGGCCATTCAGAGGCTCTCCTGCCAGATTCCTGTAAAGGACAAGCTCTCCTGTGCCGATTATGTCATAGAAAATAACGGAGAGATGGAAAACGCACTTGCGAGGGCCAGAGAGGTATTTTCAGCCCTTAAAGAGGAAAAAAACGTAAAAAAAGGCACTTGACAGCCCCAGACAGGCGTGTTAGAGTGAAAATACCTTTCAAATATTGTCACTTTACTGCTGCCCTCAAAGCTTCAATCCAGAAGATTTAAGCCCAGAGGAAAACAAACCCATTACGTGAGTCCGCTTACAACTTGCAAAGGCCTGGAGTAAACCGCTTTATTATCCCCCACTCCACAAATCTCAAACCCCCTACAGGAGTATTGTATGAACCTTAAGGAACTTAAGGAGAAAAAGATCAACGAGCTCACGACGCTCGCCAAGAAATATAATATAGAGCAGGCCTCGAGCATGCGAAAGCAGGACCTCATCTTCGCCCTCCTGCAATCCCAGAGCGAACAGAACGGGATGATTTACGGCGAAGGCGTGCTCGAAACGCTTCCCGACGGCTTCGGCTTTC
>CAZDUP010000292.1:0-3051 GCA_964508625.1 uncultured Thermodesulfobacteriota bacterium | reverse complement strand
CTTCTTTGCCCATATCGCACCCCGGCTTTTTGAATTGAAGATAGCCGGGATTCCAGGGTTGTCAAGCCGTGCTCAGAAGAAAATCTCGAAGTACGCCCAGTATACGGCCGTATTCACGGCAGTAAGCGGAATGCCCACCTTCGCGAAGTCGAGAAACGAGATTGTCGCCCCTCCCCTCTTCTCCGCATTCTGTATGATTATGACGTTGCTCGCAGCCCCGAGTATGAGGAGGTTCCCTGCTATGGTGCTGCCAGCTGCCAGGGCCATCAGCTCCAGTCCAGTCGACCCTGCCATGTCCATCACAGGCAGATAGAGCGCGACAAACGGCACGTTCGAGAGGACCTGGCTCAAAAGAACGCTCAGGATAAGGAGCGGCCCGTGCGAGAGGCCATCGCCCCTGCCCTGCATGAGCCACTGTATTACGCCCGATTGCCAGACGCTTGCCATGAGTATGAACATTGCGGCAAAGAAGATGAGCGTATGCCAGTCTATCTTGCGGGCCATCTCGACCCTGCGCGGGCTCAATATGAGTATCGGCGCGGCAGCCGCTATGGCGATGTATGTCAGCCTGAATTCCATATCAGCCCCGGCAAAGACAAGCCCTACCTTGGCAGCGACCATGACGAATATTATGGCAAGGGATACCCTGCAGAGGCCAGCGAGCCTCAAATCCCTTACAGGCTCTTTCGCGCCCTCTATCGGCATACTGTGGAAGCTCTTCCTGAAGAAGAGCTTCAGCAGGACGTACGCGGCAAGCATGTTGACTGCCGTTGGCAGGGCAAGGTACCTGAAGAAGGTCACGAACGGGTTGGGTATGTCCCCGTGTATGGCGATGAGTAGGTTCTGCGGGTTGCCGATGGGACTGGCCACACTTCCTAAAGTCGTGGCAAAACAAAGGCTTAGAAGCAACAGCTTATGTTCTATATTATGCCTTGCCGCAAAGAAGAGCACCAGCGGCGTGCCAATTATGGCCACGGTGTCGTTCATGATGAAGGCCGAGAAGAAGCCCATGACAAAGAGGATATAGAGGACGAGGGAGTCGGCGCTTCTGGCGCTCCTGAAGATGGAGTGGGCCAGGTGATGGAGATACCTGCTCTCGACCAGGGCCTCTCCAACCACGAACATGCCGAAGAGGAATATCATGACGTCGAGGTCAATGGCCGCGAGGGCCTTTTCTGGACTGATGGAGCCGAAGGCTAACACCGCAAACGCGCCAACGAGCATTATCTGCCAGATGGCGAGCGTGAAAGATCCTACCTGCCTTACTGCAATAAGGACAAGGACCGCCAGGAGGACTATCGAGGGGATCGGGTCTATGGGGGGCATAAAATCAAGGGCACGCCCTTTAAGGGCGTGCCCGCAAATGGACTTATTGGATGCCTGCTAATATTTGATGAGCGAAAAGACCGGATGCGGAGCCAGCCTCTCCCTGCCATTGAGCTCGTCGAGCTCGACTATGAAGGCGCACTCCACTATGTTGCCGCCCATCTGCTTCACCAGCCCGGCCACTGCCCCTGCCGTGCCGCCTGTTGCAAGAAGGTCGTCGGCTATTATGACGTTCTGCCCAGACTCTATGGCGTCCTGGTGTATCTCCAGGCTGTCAGTGCCGTACTCGAGGGCGTAGCTAGCCTTGTGGGTCTTGTGCGGGAGCTTCCCGGGCTTCCTGACGAGTATCACGCCAGCTCCAAGCTTATAAGCAAGGGCAGCGCCCACTACAAATCCCCTCGCCTCTATGCCGACGACCAGGTCTATCCTCTTTCCGACATACCTGTGGGCCATGAGATCGACCATGCGCTGAAACATGGCCGCGTCCTTGCAGAGGGTTGTTATGTCCTTGAAGAGTATCCCCTTCTTGGGGAAGTCAGGGACGTCCCTGATGGAGCTCTTTAGCTGCTCGACCATTCCGGAATCTCCTTGGAAGAATGATATGGTGACGAAAGGCCATATAATAGCACAGAGGCTCAGATCGCATCAAGTGAAGCTATCTTGTCCCTTTCGAGGATAAGCCTCTTCAATTTGCTCATCGCCTTGACCTCGATCTGCCGCACCCTCTCCCTTGTCACGCCGAATGCCTTGCCTATGGCCTCGAGCGTTTCAGGGCAGCCGCTCTCTATGCCGTACCTGAGCTTTATGATGCGCTGCTCGTTCTCGTCGAGGTCATTGAGCCAGCCCTTTATCCTCTCTGCCTTGCGGCTCTGGTCTAGGGCATCCAGCTGGCTGGGATGGGCCGCGTCCTCCAACTTGTCAAGGAGGGTCTGGTCGCTGCCGTCAGGCAGGCTGGCCTCGAGCGAATAGGACTTTTTGCTTATCATGTCGAGCTTCTTGACGTACCTGCCGGAAAAACCCGTCCTCTCGGCAAGCTCGCCGAAGTCCGGCTCCCTGCTGAGCGTCATTGTGAGCTCACGGACGGCGCGGCTTAGCTTGGATATGTCAGCCGTGACGTGTATGGGGAGCCTCACGACATTGCCCTGGTTGGCTATGGCCCTCTCTATCGACTGCTTTATCCAGTAGGTCGCGTATGTAGAGAACTTGCAGCCCTTAGCGGCCCTGAACCTCTCGACCGATTTTATGAGGCCTATGTTACCCTCCTCTATGAGGTCCGGCAGCGGAAAGCCCCTGTTCACGTACTTCTTGGCGATGTTCACGACAAGGCGAAGATTGGCCTCTATCATGCGGCTGCGCGCCTCTATGTCGCCCTTTGATATTTTTTTCGCGAGGAGTTTTTCTTCTCTGGGAGTGAGTAGCGGGTATCTCTTGATGGAATTGAAGTAGAACTTTAAAGAATCGGTTGAATGGCTTTCACGGACTTCCCTGTCTTCTATTCGGACACGCTTGCCTGAGAAAGTGCTTTCAAAAGCGCCCTCCTGCTTCTCCATACGGCCTCCACCCCTTCCGATTAGTCCGGGTCAAAGAAGCTTTCATCAGGCTGTATATCCGGTTTTTCTAGTCTTTTACAACAATTCAGGGACTATGGCAAGAAAAAAAGCGGGTTTCTAACGGTACGGGCCTGACGGACCTCGAAGTGCAGGTGCGGGGTCGTGGCGTTTCCGG
>CAZDUP010000291.1:0-3064 GCA_964508625.1 uncultured Thermodesulfobacteriota bacterium | reverse complement strand
GGTGACCGATTTCTACGAAAGGACGGTAAATGAATCCTTGCAGAGCGGCGCATCCATCGGCGTCATCTGTGACTGGGAGATTCCTCTTAAAAAGAGCGACCCTGGAATCGATGTCCGCATTTCGAATCTGAAGCACGTCATACGAGTCCTGGCGCGTCTTTGCCGGGTATTCGGCTTTTTCTATGATGGGAAGGGAGGCTTATGCTGACCGAATACAGACTGGCCGAAGCGATACTGGTCTATTCGGCGGATGGGACTTACGAAAGAAAGCTGTATCTTCAAAGGCACGGAGTAGCCGAAAAAGGGGGTAGATCGGTTCTTCTCGAGGGGGTCCCCTATACGCTGGAGGACCTGACGGCTTTATGCAGGCAGCTTCTTCCCGGCCTTGTAACAGAGAGGCTTACGTTCATGGAGGCCGGGGTGCTCGCCTCATCAGGCTCTTCGATAGGTCCTGAAGTATGGTGGGTTCCCGGCTGCATCAGGCCTGTATTCTTCGAAAACTTGGACGTAAAGAGCGGAAAAGCCTCGTGGCCGAGCCTTATCTTCGTTGTGCATAAAAAGTCCCTTGAGGTCTATGCGGTCAAGGGCCTCAAGAGGCCGGGTCTGAAGACAAGACTTTATGTAGCGCCTTTCCCTAATATGCGCGGCTCCCAGGTCTGCCTCGGAAACAGCCCGGTGCCGGATAAGTGCTTTGAACACGAGAAGTGGGAAAGGGCTTTTTTCGATAGCGGCTTTTCGGAGATTCACGAGGCAAAGCGGGTCAAGACAGGCTCCTTGACCGGGTTCTGGGACGGTCTCATTAAATCGGGGGCCAAAAGGTTCCCTGACAAGGAGCTCATTCCGTGCAAGAGTTTTAAAACGATCTCGGACCTGCTCTCCGATTTGAGGAGGAAGATGGAGCATGGATATTAAGGACAGGATCATTCAGGAGGCATGCCCTGTAGTCATGGCACCGAGGTATTCGGAATTGCTTCGGATCGAGAAGGGATACAGGTATCTGATGGCTGCGGGCGGGCTTTGGCTTGAGGCGCGAGTCCCTTGGGGGCATTTCAGATTGCCTCTATGGAAATCCCCAAGATCGCTGCCTTATGGAGAGGTCGATAATGTCTTCAGTTTAGAGAGCGGTTCCATTCCCATGTCCCTTCTGGAAAGGTCCATCGATGCAGCCAGGAACAAGGCTGAAAGGGGGCTTGAATGGGCCGGATGGGTGGTATGGGACACCGTTGACGGATACCGCCTTATCGAGCCCGAGGTTATCGAAGAATCCTTTGCCTCGGTCCGTTACAGATATCCCGATCTCAACGGAGCGCATCTCGTAATGGACCTCCATAGCCACCCTTTCGATATGCCGGCCTTCAGCGCAGTCGATGACCGTGACGATACGGGAGGGATACGCTTTTCGGGGGTTATAAGCTTCGGTGCGGAAATGAAGCCAAGGCTCAAGGTAAGGCTCTGCATTGAAGGCCATTTTTTCGAACTAAGAGGGTGAAATGAAACACTATCTCCATAGCCAAATAACCGCGGCAGATCATCCCGTGCCGGTTGCGCTTGTAGGTTGCGGCGGAACCGGAAGCCAGATATTGACGGGGCTGGCAAGGCTTCATTACGCGCTCTGCAGATTGGGGCATCCGGGGCTGTTTGTGTCCGTATTCGACGGGGATGAGGTAAGCGAATCCAATGTCGCACGGCAGAACTTCTCGCCTCTCGATATAGGGCGGAACAAGGCTGTCGTGTCCGTGACCAAGATAAACATGTACATGGGGGTCTCCTGGAAGGCCTATCCCTGCGCCTTTGAGAAAATAAAAACTGCCGACCAAGCGCGCACACCCATACTCGTGACCGCCGTGGACTCTGCCAAGGCGCGTCTGGCCATAGCGCGAAAGGTACGAAATAACGAAAGCAACGGGTTCCTTTACTGGCTCGATACCGGGAACACACGCGACTCCGGTCAGGTGATCCTGGGTAGTCTCAAGGCGATAGGACAGCCGCCGGGGAAAGACGTAGTAGACGCCCTCCCTACGGTGGATGAACTCTATGACTTTAAAAAGGTGAAGGAAAAGGCACAAGGTCCCTCGTGTTCGCTCGATGAGGCATTGAAACAGCAAGACCTCCTGGTGAACACAATGGTGGCCTCATGGGCCGTCCATCTGCTATGGACCGGCTTCAGGCAGGGGCACCTTACGCACCACGGCTGTTTCATCGACCTTAAGACTATGAGAGTGAACCCGCTGCCTGTCGATCCCGAGGCATGGAAGAGGATCAGGGGTGAATAGGAAAGTAATATAGAGATAGACATTCTTTTCAGTAGACAACGAATACAAGCCGCTGGGGTTTTCCCTGCGGCTTTTTTTATTTCGGAGAAAGGAGGGAATCGTGGATGAGACGGAAAGGCAGGCAGCTTTTGTCCGACTGGTAGGAGGACATGCGAGAGCGGAGCGGCTTCAGCGGATATGGAACAACTCCTACCCAAGCGGAACGGAGTACGACCGTATTTTCTGGCCTGGGCGCTATAGGACCAAGGAGCAGGTCTTTCGCTTGAAAGCGAGGAGGGAAGGCTTTAAAGATAACGAGATTTCGAGTTTTTTGGAGTTGTAAACCAATAAGAAAGGAGATGAGGGAATGGCCGTTGAATTTTACTACGAGCTTACCGGACGCAAGGGAAAGACTCTGTGGGATTCCATGGGGCAGGATACTTTTGACGATTCGGTCGCCGAACAGACCAGCTTTTATGAAAAGGAGGCACATCTTGGCGGAGAATGCAGGGAGGCCTTCATCGACGAATGCCTCTGGAAGGAGCTAGATAAGGACGACCTTGAGGACATTGTAAAAGGGCATCCTGAGCTTTCAGGCAAGAGCAACGTTGGGATTAAGGAATGGCTACTTTCCAACGAATGCCCTGGGATCGAGGAAAAGGAATACATCGAGAGATGGGCTTTCGACAGGGCATGTTCCGACGCGCAGACCGGGGTACTTTGGGACCATTTTGACCACGGAGACGATGTTGAGGTAGCTCTTCAGATGGGGCTTATCAAATATCCAGACATGGTCAACGGGGAGTATGTGG
>CAZDUP010000290.1:1373-3079 GCA_964508625.1 uncultured Thermodesulfobacteriota bacterium | reverse complement strand
GCCCAAGGGCGGCAGGAAGCACCCGCAGCAGGAGTTCCTGCAGGTGGACACCACCAACATCCTCTTTATCTGCGGCGGCGCCTTCTCCGGCCTCGAGACCATAGTCGCCCAGAGGGTGGGCAAGAGGGCCGTTGGCTTCAGCACCGACGAGAAGCAGAGGAAGGAGATCGAGGCCAACTACACGAAGCTCATGCATCAGGTCGAGCCCGGAGATTTCCTGAGGTACGGCCTCATACCCGAGTTCATGGGCAGGCTTCCGGTGACGGCCGTATTGGACGAGCTTAATGAGCAGGACCTCGTGAGGATCCTCACCGAGCCGAGGAACGCCATAATAAAGCAGTACCAGAAGCTCTTCGAGTTCGAGAACGTGAAGCTGAAGTTCACGGACGGCGCGCTCTCTGCCGTGGCAAAGGAGTCGATGAGGAGGAAGGCGGGCGCAAGGGGCCTGCGCGCCATCCTTGAGAACGTCATGCTCGATACCATGTACGAGCTCCCCTCGCAGACGAACATAAAAGAGTGCATCATAAACGAGGACGTAATAACAGAGAACGCCAAGCCCATTATCGTCTACGGTAACAGGGCTGAGACAGCCTGAGCCTGAACGGCCCTGAACGAGGCCGATGAAGATACGCACCACGATACTGATTCGAAACGCGAACGGGTGATTAGATGCTGTCCTTTTTTAAAGGAGGAAGGGATTTGAAGAAAGACAGAATGGTAGTCCCGTTAATACCCTTACGAGACATCATCATATTTCCATATATGGTAGTGCCCCTTTTTGTGGGAAGGGAGAAGTCCATCAAGGCCCTCGAGCTCGCAATGGGCTCTGACAAGTCCATACTGCTCGCTGCCCAGAAAAAGGCAAAGACAGAAGAGCCTGGCCCGGACGACATATACGAGACAGGCACGCTCGGCACGATATTGCAGCTCCTGCGCCTGCCCGACGGCACCGTAAAGGTGCTGGTCGAGGGCAAGAGGAGGGCGAAGATAAAGGAGTACGTCTCCGAGGACGACTGTTTCATGGTCGCTGTCGAGGAGATTGACGAGGTCATAGACGAGACTGTAGAGACGGAAGCCCTCACCAGGTCGGTCGTCAAGTCCTTCGAGAACTACGTCAAGTTCAACAAGAGGGTCCCGCCCGAGATGATAATGAGCGTTTCCTCGATAGAGGACCCGGGCAGGCTCGCTGATACCATTTGCGCGCACCTTTCCATCAAGATAGAGGACAAGCAGGCGCTCCTTACGCTCTCCAGCCCTACAAAGAGGCTTGAGAGGCTCTACTCCATAATGGAGAGTGAGATAGAGATCCTCGAGGTCGAGCAGAAGATACGCCAGAGGGTCAAGCGCCAGATGGAGAAGACCCAGAAGGAGTACTACCTCTCCGAGCAGATGAAGGCAATACAGAAAGAGCTCGGCGAAAAGGACGACTTCAAGAGCGAGCTCCAGGAGTTCGAGGAGAAGCTCAAGACCAAGAAGATGTCCAAGGAGGCCACGAAGAAGGCCAAGCAGGAGATAAAGAAGCTACGCCTCATGTCGCCGATGTCGGCAGAGGCGACTGTCTCGCGCAACTACATAGACTGGCTCCTCACGCTCCCCTGGGACCATGTCACGGAGGAGAAGAAGGACATCACTGAGGCCGAGAGGGTCCTCGACGAGGATCACTACGGGCTCAAGGCAGTGAAAGAGAGGATAACCGAGTACCTCGC
>CAZDUP010000290.1:0-1363 GCA_964508625.1 uncultured Thermodesulfobacteriota bacterium | reverse complement strand
GCCGATACTCTGCCTCGTCGGGCCTCCGGGCGTCGGCAAGACCTCGCTCGCCAAGTCCATTGCCAGGGCAACGGGCAGGAACTTCGTGCGCCTCTCCCTCGGCGGCGTCAAGGACGAAGCCGAGATACGGGGCCACAGGCGTACCTACATCGGGTCGATGCCCGGCAAGATAATACAGTCGCTGAAAAAGGCCGGCTCCAACAACCCTGTCTTCCTCCTTGACGAGGTGGACAAGATGAGCCACGACTTCAGGGGTGACCCGGCTTCAGCCCTGCTCGAGGTCCTCGACCCTGAGCAGAACCATACGTTCAGCGACCATTATCTCGACTGCGACTACGACCTTTCGAAGATAATGTTCCTGACGACTGCGAACTCGCTGCAGGGCATCCCGTATCCGCTCCTCGACAGGATGGAGCTCATAAGGATACCCGGCTACACAGAGCTTGAGAAGCTCCACATAGTCGAGAAGTTCCTATTGCCCAAGCAGCTCAAGATGCACGGCCTTACGGAAGCGAACCTCGAGCTTGGCAAGGCGACCATCCTGATGCTCATAAGGAGATACACAAAGGAGGCCGGCGTAAGGAACCTCGAGCGCCAGGTCGCCACCATATGCAGGAAGGCGGCAAAGGAGATACTGAAGAAGGGCACTGACGCCAGGGTCACGATGACCACGCGGACCCTCTCCAAGTACCTCGGCGTGCCCCCGTACCGCTACGGCACCGTTGACAAGGTAAACGAGATAGGCGTTGCCACGGGCCTTGCGTGGACAGAGGTCGGTGGAGAGCTTCTCGCGATAGAGGTCGCGCTCGTGCCCGGCAAGGGCAAGCTCATAATAACCGGAAAGCTCGGTGAGGTCATGCAGGAGTCCGCGCAGGCGGCCATGACCTACATAAGGAGCCGCGCAACCGAATTGGGACTTGAGAAGGACTTCTACCAGAAGCTCGACATACACATCCACGTGCCTGAGGGCGCCATCCCCAAGGACGGCCCGTCGGCTGGCATCACCATGGCAACGGCCATTGCCTCGGCCCTCACCAGGATACCTGTGAGGAAGGACGTGGCCATGACCGGCGAGATAACGCTCCGCGGAAAGGTCCTTCCCATTGGCGGGCTCAAGGAAAAGCTCCTTGCAGCGCACAGGGCAGGCATACCCAAGGTGCTCATCCCGAAAGAGAATGAGAAGGACCTGAAGGAGATACCGCAGCAGATACTGAAGAAGGTATCGACCGAGCTCGTGGAGCACATGGACGACGTCCTCATGAAGGCCCTCGACGCCAAGAACAGGGAAGAGATATTCAAGGTGCTTGCCGTCGAAAAAGAGCTCGTGCCCGTTGCCCCGGCCCAGCCGCCGCAGGGCGTGCCC
>CAZDUP010000289.1:0-3145 GCA_964508625.1 uncultured Thermodesulfobacteriota bacterium | reverse complement strand
CTCCATGCCGGTCGAGAAGCGAAGGTCGTCTATCGCGTTGAGGTTCAGGGGGTCTGTCATCGCGACCCTTAGGACCTTCTTCTCATGGAAGAGCGGCACGAGGACATACTTTCTCGCGAGCTTCTCGTTTACGAGCTTAAGGGTCTCGGGGTCAACGGTAGCGGCCGCCATGTCAACGAAAGGTATGCCGAGCTGATAGGAGAGGGTCTGGGCTATGTCTATCTCGGTCGCGTAGCCCTTTTTGACCAGTATCGCGCCTGTCCTCAGGCCCTTATGTTCCTGGTCCCGGCCGGCGGCAAGCGCCTCTTCGAGCTGCTCTTCCGTTATGAGGCCTGACTCGACCAGGAGCTCGCCTATCTTTTTGACAGCCATGCCGTGACTCCGTCTATTCTGAGACAGACATCTTTCAGACCTTTTCAATGCTGTAATCCCTTAAGCCGAGCCCCCTTGACTGCGCGTACTCAAGCTGGACTTCCCAGTCTATGGATGGGTGCACACCCCTGAACTTGTCGCCTCCGGGCTCATGCCCCGTGGTCAGCGCGGTGCCTTCAAGCCCTTTCATGGCGTTCACCATCTCAGCCGCAGCCTGGTCTATTGCCACAGGGTCCGTGGATGCGAGCACCCCGGCATCAGGCACGATAGGCGCGTCGTTGGGGCCGTAGCAGTCGCATGCCGGGCTTACCTGAGTCACAAAGGTCAGGTATACGCACCTGCCCTCCTTGCCCTTTACCGCCCCCTCGAAGTGCTCGACCATCTTCTCCTGAAGACGCGACGCGGTCTCGTTCCATCTCACGTTTATGGTGCCCTGAGGGCATACGGCTATGCAATGACCGCATCCTATGCAGGCCGCGTCGTTTATGACAGCTACGTTCCCTACCTCTATCGCATCAGAGGGGCAGGCAAGGCTGCAGTCAGAGCAGGCAGTGCAGCCGTCCGGATCTACTACGGGCGCGCAGCTCGAATGCTGGGCGAGTTTGCCCTCCCTGCTCGCTCCTCCCATGCCCACGTTCTTCAACGCGCCGCCAAAGCCCGTGAGCTCGTGGCACTTGAAGTGGCTTATAGCCACGAGCCCGTCGGCAGAGGCTATCTCCCGGGCGATGGAGACCTCCTCGAGGTGCCTCCCATTTACTCTTATCGGCACGCCCGCCTCCCCTCTTAAGCCGTCGGCTATGATAAGCGGGGCCCCGGCAACGGCATAATCAAAGCCGTTCTCTATTGCTGTCCTCAGGTGGTCTACCGAGTTGCCCCTTGTGCCAACGTAGAGGGTATTGGTGTCAGTTAGAAAAGGCCTTGCCCCGGTCGCGGCTATACTGTCAATGGCCCTGCGAACAAAGACCGGACGCACGTACGAGGCGTTGCCCTTCTCGCCGAAGTGGAGCTTGACGGCCACGAGATGACCCTTCCTGAATCTTTCCTTCACGCCCGTGGCATCAAGGAGGTCGCCTATTTTGTCTAGGAGGTTTCTTCTGGGGGTGGTGCGGAGGTCGGCTAAAAAAACCGTAGGTTTCATATGCACCCGCGCGCTTTCGAGGCTGCTGAAAAAGTCCATCTGCTGCGTTGCCATCGTCGCTCGTCGCCTTGCATATGGAACTTCTTGAGCAGCCTGTTTAAAGACGGAGTTTCCGTAAGCCTTGTAGAATTAAATATCGACTCACCTTTCCAGTCTACGCAATTTAAAATTTTAAATTTCTATAATGACCGGCAATATCACCGGCCTTCTCTCCAGCGTCCTGTTGAAATACCTCCTCAAGGCCCTTCTGACCTCTTCCTTGACCTCGAGCTGCTCTGTCTTTACCTCTGTGTTTATGCTGTTGAGCGCATCCATTATGACGGTCTTCGCGTTCTCGATGAGCTCAGCGCTCTCATCCTCGTGAACGAGCCCCCTTGTGACAATCTCAGGGCCGTAGACCACGGCGCCGGTCGTGCTGTTTATGGCGACTATCGAGAGCACCATGCCGTCCTGCGCAAGGTGGCTCCTGTCCTTCAGCACCATCTCGCCCACGTCGCCAACTCCCTTGCCATCGACAAAGACCCTGCCGGACTCGACCTTATCTCCCCTTACGAGCCCGCCGTCAGGCGTGAGCTCGACCACATCGCCGTCCTCGGCTATTATGACGTTCTCCCCTGGCACGCCAACCCTTTCGGCGAGCTTGCCGTGCAGGACCAGGTGCCTGTACTCGCCGTGGACCGGCAGGAAGTATCTGGGCTTCACCATGTTGAGCATTATCTTGAGCTCTTCCTGGCTTGCGTGGCCTGAGACGTGGACCTCCGAGACCTTCTCATATATGACGTCAGCGCCCCTCCTGTAGAGGTGGTTCATCATGGTGGATATGGCCTTCTCATGTCCTGGTATGAACTTTGAAGAGAGTATGACCGTATCGCCCTTTGTGACCTTTATCTGCTTATGGTTGTCCATTGCCATGCGTGTAAGGGCGCTCATCGGCTCGCCCTGGCTGCCGGTCGTGAGGAGGACGAGCCTGTCGTGCGGTATGCCGTCTATGTCCTTCAAGTCCACTACGAGGCCGTCAGGCGCTCTTAAATACCCTAGCGCCCTCGCTATGCGCACGTTGGCCACCATGCTCTTGCCGTTCAGGGCGACCTTCCTGCCGAACTTCGCGGCAGCGTCTATTACCTGCTGCATCCGGTGTATGTTCGACGAAAAGGCCGCGACGATTATCCGGCCCGCGCACTTCCTGAATATCTCCTCGAGGTTATAGCCTATCTCGCGCTCAGATAGGGTATAGCCCTCCTTCTCGACGTTTGTCGAATCGGACATGAAAAGCAGCACGCCAGCCTCGCCGTACTCGGAGAACCGGGCATAGTCCATGACCTCGCCGTCAACAGGCGTCTGGTCCATCTTGAAATCTCCCGTATGGACGACCGTGCCAACGGGCGTCCTTATGGCAAGGCCGCAGCCGTCCACTATGGAATGGCTCACTCTAATGAACTCGATGTCAAACGGGCCTATGGAGACCCTGTCCCTGGGCCGGACAGTCTCAAAGATGGTTTGCTTTACGAGGTCGAACTCGGCGAGCTTTTCTTCTATGAGCCCGATTGTTAGCGCGGTAGCATAGATGGGCGCATTGACTTCTCTCAGGACAAAGGGGAGGGCGCCGGTGTGGTCCTCGTGGCCGTGGGTTATGAT
>CAZDUP010000288.1:0-3153 GCA_964508625.1 uncultured Thermodesulfobacteriota bacterium | reverse complement strand
GTCCTTTATGCTGCCTATTGCGTATGGTCTCGGGTCAACGGGCTCTGCTCCAAATCGCCTTGCCGCGACTATCCCGGCGCCGAATTTCATGCCCCCATGCGTCAGCGTGGGGCCGTCCTCGATAACGAGAGCCTTCTTTCCCCTGATATCGGTGTCAACCGAAATGGCAGAAGCTGTCTTCAATACCCTTGCCTTTGAGTTGACCGAGAGGACGTTCGTCCGCACAAGCTCTATCGAAGTCTCAGGCACGCTCTCTGCCTTGTTTATGACCACCACGTCAGCGCGCCTCAGGTTTGCCTCGCCTGGGTAGTAAAGGAGCTCGTGGCCGGGCCTCAATGGGTCTGCGACGACTATTTCAAGATCAGGCCTAATGAACGGCAGGTCGTTATTGCCGCCGTCCCATAGGATGATATCGCCCTCCTTTTCAGCCTCATCGAGGATGGCCCTGTAATCGACCCCGGCGTAGACGACGAGTCCTGATTTGATGATAGGCTCGTACTCTTCGATCTCTTCTATGGTGCAGTCGTGGGCCTTGAGGTCGTCCGCCTCTGCGAAGCGCTGAAGCCTCTGCTTTTCAAGGTCGCCGTACGGCATGGGGTGTCGGATGGCAACAGGCTTTCTACCGGATTCGAGGAGGAGTCTTCCAATGTATCTCGTGATGCCGCTCTTGCCTGAGCCTGTCCGTACTGCCGTGACTGATATGACGGGCCTGCTGGATGTCAGCATGGTCTTCTCGGGAGAGGGCAGGACAAAGCTCGCGCCAAGTGACGTGACGAGAGAGGCCCTGTGCATGACGTATTCGTACGAGACATCGCTGTAGGAGAAGACGGCCTCGTCGGCCCTGTACTCTTTTATTATTTCAGAGAGCCTCTCCTCGGAATAGATGGGTATGCCGTCGGGATAGAGCTGGCCTGAAAGGGCAGGGGGATACGCGCGCTTTTCGATGAACGGTATCTGCGCGGCGGTGAAGGCGACGACCTCTGTTGCAGGGTCGTCCCTGTATAGCATGTTGAAGTTATGGAAGTCCCGCCCTGCGGCGCCCATTATGATGACTCGTCTTCTCATAGGCCCCCGGATGAAAGGATATGGGAAATGCTTATGAAGTCAACTAACGCGCCTGAAACGGCGGCAGCCCATCGGTGCCGAGGAGCATGAGGCCGCCCCTTGAGTCGAGCACCTTGAGGTTGTAATCCTTGAGGTCATCATACGCGGAAGATTTCGTTATGACGACCGTGGGCCTCGTCTTCGCGTACTCTTTTATGTTGCAGTTGTCGGACCTGTCAGCCTTCACCAGTTTACGCGCCGAATAGAAGGCAATGGACGGCTTGTTTATCTCGTAGGTCGCCAGCACGCCGTCAGGCGGGAGTGAGAGCCTCGCGTACCTGGAGTATTCATACGGGACCATCTGGAGAAAGACGCTGGCCTGCGGAAGAGCGTTGAGCCGCAGGAATATTATGATAAGGAGCATGACCCCGGCCGCGCCGATAAAGGCAGGGGCCGGTCTTTTAATGGAGAAGAGCGCGAACGCCGCCATCGACAGGAACGCGCCGCCCAACGCGTAGAAGAACTTAGGAGGCAAATATACGTCCATCTTGAGCCCAAGCGACGGCAGTATGAAGAGCGCCGATGCGAAGGCGATCGCGAGCACGACGAGTATCCAGGCATGGGCGCGCCCCTTTGTGCCTGCCGCCATGTCAGACGCGACCAGCCCGGCCATTATCGCTGATGCTGGAAAGAGCGGGAAAATGTAGTTGGGGAGCTTGGTGCGCGCTATCGAGAAGAATACGAGCACAAAGAGGAACCATACGGCGCAAAGGAGATATAGGCTTGAGGCCGAGTCGAGCCTTCCCTTTATTCCCCTGTAGACGCCCGCGGGCAGCATGGCCACCCAGGGGAAAAAGCCCAGAAGGAGCACGCCTATGTAGTAATAGAACGGGCCGCTGTGGCTCGATATGACGCCGGAGTACCTTTTGATATGGTGCTTTACGATGAATGCGTTGAAAAACTCCATGCCGTTAATCGTGAACTGCGCTATGAACCAGGGCGCGGCGATCAACAGGAAAAGGCCAATGTATGAAGGCCTGTAGAGCGCTTTCAGCGTCTTGAGATTCTTCGAGAGCGCGAGATAGAGGAAGGAGACTGCAACGGGAAAGAGGAGCCCGACTGCGCCCTTGGTCAGCATCGCCAGCGCGGAAGCTACCCAGAAGCCGAGGAACCATTTTTTCCCGCCTTCCATCGTGCCAAGGTAGAAAGAGTATATGGATGCGGTTATGAAGAAGGCGAGCGTCATGTCGGTTACGGCCGAATGCGAATAGACGAAGAACTCGAGGTTCACGGCAAGGGCGAGTGTCGCGAAGACCGCTGCATTGAGCCCCTTGACCTTTTTCACGAAAAGGAAGGTCATGGCAGAGAGCAGCACGCCGAAAAGGCTCGAAGTGAAGCGCGCCGCGAACTCGGTCGTTCCGAATAGCTTGAAGGCAGCGCTCATGAACCAGTAGATGAGTATCGGCTTGTCGTACCTCGGCTCGTAATTGTAGGTCGGTGTTATGAGATTGCCTGTCTCGACCATCTCCCTCGCTGCTGCGGAGAATACCGCCTCGTCAACGTCGAAGAGTAGAAAGCCGCCTGTCTTGAAGAAGGATACGAATACGACGAGTAGCCCCAGCCCGGCTGCTATCCATTTTTCACGAACCATCGTGTCAGTCAATATGAGGTAGCCCGCGCCCAGGCCGAGCATGGCCCCTGCGAGCACGTCCGTCGGGTAATGCGATCCGAGCGTGACCCGCGAGGCCGCAACGAGCATCGCGATGATATAGATGAACGCCGAGTACCTCGGCAACCTTTTTGATAGCACGTAGGCGACCGCAAAGGTCGCGGCTGAATGGCCTGAAGGGAACGAGTTGTACTTGCCCGAGAGGTCGAATACGGATGTGTTCTGCAGGAGCTGGAATATTGCGTCAGGGCTGTGCGCTATCCTGGGCCGCTCGAATGCCGCCTTTAAAAGATGCACTGCCGCGCTCGAGAGGAGCAGGGCAAGTATGCCGTCCTTGCCCGTATCCCTGAGGTATGAATCGCCTCTTGTCTTGCCGAGGAAAAAGATGACGGCGCATATGCCGAAGAGTACCGCGCCGTCACCTACGAGGGTGAAGAACT
>CAZDUP010000287.1:0-3190 GCA_964508625.1 uncultured Thermodesulfobacteriota bacterium | reverse complement strand
GCGTCTTTGTCTCGCTCCACAAGGCGGGCAGGCTCCGCGGCTGCATCGGCGTATTCGCCTCAAAAGAGCCGCTCTGGAAGACGGCGCAGGAGATGGCCGTTTCAGCGGCAACACGCGACCCGCGCTTCGTGCCTGTAGAGGCAGAGGAGCTGCCGTCGATAGAGATAGAGATATCGGTCCTCTCGCCGCTTCGCAAGATAACAGACGTGAATGAAATCGAGGTCGGCCGCCACGGCATCTATGTGATGCAGGGAATGAACAGGGGCGTGCTGCTGCCGCAGGTGGCAGTTGACCACGGCTTTGACCGCGACGAGTTCTTGTCAGAGACCTGCATCAAGGCAGGCCTTGACCCCGAGGCGTGGCGGAACGGGGCTGATATTTATATATTCGAGGCAGAGATATTTGGGGAGAGGGAGCGGGGTTGACGTCAGTCGGTCATTTCAGCACTCACTAAGAAGCTCAAAAAAACGCTCCCGTGACATACATGCAGTCCTCATGTTGCTCTTGATGATGTCAGGGCCAACATCAGGGTATTTGGGGATTATGACGGGACGGGCCACTCCTGACTTGACCATTACGATATGATCTCCGCTCTCTCTTTCCTTGCGGAAACCGTCTTTCTCAAATACACATACAAGCTTTTTCCAATGAAGGGCCGTCAGACGTGGCAATGATTGTGTGCGTCCTTCTTATGGACTATGTGGAACGGGATAGGAATATCGAGACTTTCAAAACGTGCCGGGAAGGGCTTCTTCTTCAACGGCATGGTCTTTGCCGCAACAAACCCGCTCTCCTTTAACACCTCATCGAGGGTGCCTCTCTCAAAACAGGAGACAAAAAATAGCATCAGGGCATCGGCGAGATTATCGAGCGCTTTCTTCTTGGTCTCCCCTTGTGAGCATATATCAAGAATAGGACAGCAGGACACATATGTTTTCCCCTTTTTCTTGACAGTAGCAGGCACTTTCATTTTTATTGCGACTTGCATTTCCGCACCCCTTTTAGGTAGCGATCATCAAAACAAACCCATCTCAAGTATATCTCTAAAAGCTTCTATTTTCCATGTCTATCACCATTTCTTATCGTAAATTCAAGACTTTTCCTTTAAAGTAATTCACCCCTGATTATCCTCTATTTATACTATGCGCCGCCACCGCTTAAAGGCTTTTACGTCATTCGAATTTAAATCAAACCATTCCCCGTTCTTTCTTTTCAATTCAAAACGCTTATGCCAGTATGCCTCTATACCATTTGGATCGTCAGTATTGATTGAATGGATTAGGGTTATTTTTTCTGGCAGCTGGATTCGTAGTTCACTTCCACGCCTAACGGTACAACTAGTTTTTCCAATCTTATAATAACGGCCTGACTTAAAAAGATACACCTCACCTATTTCTTGATTAATATCAGAGCCAACGCTCTTGTCCCCTTTAGTTTTTTCAATAACAGGTCTGCATAGTTCAATAACATCATGGTAATCATCCCTGCCATTACAATATTGGATTATTTTTTCGGCTAATTGTTCCGTCTTACCTAAACGGCTAAACGCTTTTATAGTTGGGAGTTCTTTATCATTACTTCTTTCAACTTCAATTTCGCGCCAGGTGGGGAATTTGAACATTTTGCGAATAATACCAATCATCTTCTCAATAAGAAATTCATTGGCATACGCACGCTGGCGTTGATTTGGAATAAAGCCAGCCTCTTTTTGCGCATCTCCAAACCGCGCCCAATGCTTACCCCATTCGTGCGGCTTTATCCCTGTTTCCTTTTCAAATCTAACTTGCCCTAAAGGCATGCCGCCGTTATCGATTGCAGTTTGACGAATCGCCTCAATAATTTCGTGTTTATTTCGCATATTCATTTTCTACGTCGATTACCAGCTTGCAGCTGATGGCCTACCATCCTTCAACTCTTACTTCAACGCCGCTGCCGCCTCGCCTATCCTTTTGACGCCCCTGGTGATGTTCTCCATCGATGTCGCGTAGGAGAGCCTTACGAACTTGTCATCTCCGAACGGCTCGCCCGGCACGACTGCAATGCCCGCCTCGTCGATGAGATATGTCGCGAGGTCCACCGAGCCCTTTATGGTCTTGCCCTTGTACGACCTCCCGAAGAGCCCGGAGACGTTGGCGAAGACGTAGAACGCGCCCTGCGGCAGTATCGCGCTTACGCCGTCTATGGCGTTCAGTCCATCGACCATCGCGTTACGCCTCTTTGCGAACTCCTTTACCATGACCGCTATGGCGTCCTGCGGCCCGCTTATGGCCTCCACTGCCGCCCACTGGCTTATTGACGTGGGGTTGGAGGTAGACTGGCTCTGTATGTTGGTCATGGCCTTTACTATCTCTTTTGGCCCGGCCGCGTAGCCTATCCTCCAGCCTGTCATGGAATAGGTCTTGGATACGCCGTTCAAGACTATCGTCCTCTTTTTCACGTCATCGGCAATAGACGCAATCGATGTCGCCTTGAAGCCGTCGTAGGTGAGCTTCTCGTATATCTCGTCGGATATGATAAGGAGGCCGTTCTCAAGGGCTATCTCCGCGAGCCTGGCGAGCTCCTTTTCAGCGTAGGCAGCGCCCGTGGGGTTCGAAGGGCTGTTTATTACTACGGCCTTAGTGTTGGGGCTCAGGTGCCTCTTGAATGCATCGGGCGACATCCTGAAGCCCTCTGCCTCTGTGGTGTGGACTATCCTCGGCATGCCTCCGCCCAACGAGACCATGACCGGATACGATACCCAGTACGGCGCAGGGATGATGACCTCGTCGCCGGGGTTCAGTATGGCCTGGAAGAGGTTGAAGATGGAGTGCTTGCCGCCGCAGGATACGATTATCTCGTCCCTTGAATAGGCGAGGCCGTTGTCCTCTTTGAACTTGCCGATGATGGCGTCCTTCAATTCATTTATGCCGCCAACCGGCGTGTACTTTGTCTGGCCTGCGCGAATGGCCTTGATGGCCGCCTCTTTTATGTTCTCGGGCGTGTCAAAGTCAGGCTCGCCCGCGCCAAAGCCGATGACGTCCTTACCTTCGGCCTTTAAGGCCCTCGCCTTGGCGGTTATGGCAAGGGTCACAGATTCTTCGAGTCCTGAAAGCCTTTCAGCCAGCTTGAACATGTCCTGATGCTCCTTCTCAACAGGGCGCTTCCCGGCGCCCTGAAATATTCTACTTCTTTATTCCGAACTTCTCTTTGA
>CAZDUP010000286.1:0-3200 GCA_964508625.1 uncultured Thermodesulfobacteriota bacterium | reverse complement strand
GGCCGAGGAGGTGCGGCTGGTTCGACGCGGTGGCCTTGAGGTACGCGGCGCGTGTGAACGGGCTCGACGGCCTTGTGGTAACAAAGCTCGACGTGCTCGACAAGCTCTCGAAGATAAAGGTATGTACCGGATATAAATACGAGGGAAGGGAAATAGACGACTTCCCGACTGAGGCAGGCATCCTCTCCAGGTGCCAGCCCATATACGAGGAGCTCGACGGCTGGAATTCGCCGACGCAGGGCATAACGAAGTTCTCTAAGCTCCCGGCAAAGGCCCAGGCCTATATAAAGAGGCTCGAGGAGCTCTCAGGCGTGGAGTCAGTCATAGTCTCCGTAGGCGCAAACAGGAAGGATGCCATAGTCGTGAAGGACCCGTTCAAGTAGCACCAGCGACCATGAATAAAAAAAGGGGCAAGGCCAATGGCCTTGCCCCTTTGCTTTTGCAGTTCAGATGACCCTTACTTCTTTGCCTTTGCCTGCGTTGACTTGCCTTCGAGCTCCTGTATCCTCTCCTGCGCCTTTGTCCACCATTTGCTGTGCGGCTGCGCGAGGTTCGAGAACTGCCTCCAGTTCTCTATGGCTCCCTTCTTGTCGCCCTTCTTCTCCAGGGCAAGGGCCAATCCGTAGTAGCCGTTGGCGAGATTGGAATTTATCTCAAGCGCCTTCCGCTGGTTCTCTATCGCCTTATCGACGTCGCCTTTGTCATAGTAGGCAAATCCCAGGTTGTTGTATGCCTCAGCGCTCTTCGGGTTGTAGGTGAGGACCGTCTCGTATTCCTTTATTGCCTGGTCGATCTCGCCCTTTAGCGAGTGCTGCACGCCCTTCTCAAAGTGCTCCTTGCCCGGGTCGGCCTGCGCCTGCCCGGCAGGTGCAGCCTGCTGAGGCTGCTGGGCCTGGTCGCCCTTGGAGCAGCCCCAGGGGGCCGCCAAGATGAGCGCTGAAAGGGCCGAAGCCTTTAAAATCCTGGTAAAATTTCTTGAGCTGCTCATATTCCTCCTGTGGCGGGAAAATGGTATTTTCAACGGGATACTAACAGAATCAAGCCCGGAAATCAATTCAAATCAGGGCGGGCTTGATTTCGCGGGTATTTAAAAAAGTTATTTCAACTCATGTTTTTTTCGTGATATAAGGTCTAAGCCTTGAGGAGCAAGCGCCGACCGGCCTTGTGCCGGGCGGCGTCATCCTGGAGAATTAGATGGGGAACCTGAAAGAGCTTTCAAGGGCGGACAGATTCGAGCTGCAGATACTCGGCAGGCTCAAGCTCGAGGGCAGCTCTGCCCCTGCCGAGTCCTGCCTGTGCAACACAGTCAACATCTCCACCACCGGGGCGCTCGTCGAGACCGGCTTTGTGGTCCCTGTCGGCGCTCTCATCAAATACAGCTTTACCCTTCCCGGCACTGAAAGAAGCCTTGAGATAACAGGCGAGGTCGTCAGGGGAGAGACGAGCTCAGAGAGCCCGAGGAGAGTGAGGCCCGGCAACGAGACGCCGCGCAAGCTCCAGCGCTACGGCATAATGTTCCTCGACCTTACTGATGATGACAGGAAGTCCATAGAGGATTTCCTCGGCTTCTACAGGAAGAGGAACCATGAGCACCAGAAGCTCTAACCTGCCGCGCTGAAGCGCGGCTTTTTTTATTACTACTTAATATCCTATCAAGTCCGTCAGGACAGAGGGCCATTGGCTGGCCCTCGCAAACAGACCGGGCCGGCGCCTTCTATCCCCGTAGAGAGCCCTGCCCTGAACCGCTCTTTCAAGACTTCGTAAAAAGTCAAACGCCGCCGGATAGCGCAATCAGCCGCTGCCCGGTTTAAATCCGGACAATAGACAATCCGTGATCGCTCTCTTGAAAAGAGACTCTTGGCTGTCGCGCTTAGGCTCCTGCTCGCCTCCTGCACAAGCCGAGGCTAAAGCTCGGTACAGATGAGATAAGGAAGGCGCTCGGGCTTATATATCTTCTGGCGAGGTACGAGAAGAATCGGCCAGCTGCATAATAGCGCGTCCACGCTCGAGGGGTTAATGCTGGAGAAGAGGCTCATATCCGGCAAGGTCGATATCACCTCACATAGACGATGGGGCGCTCAAGGAGCTTGAATGATACGAGCCTTTTTCCTCAACAAGGTCCCGCTCCGCTATCTGATACCAGCGCTGCTCACGGTCTTCGCCGCAATCGTATTCCTCTATACCATTCAGGTGTATGTCCCCATGGCCAACAGCCAGCTCGAAAAAGATGAGGTCGAACATGTGAGGCAGGAGGCCGCCTTCCTGCAGAGGCATATCGAGAGGGAGCTCATCCAGGGCGACATAGAGGAGGTCCAGCAGGAGCTATCCTCAGCGGGCGCGAACCCCTCCCGCGAGTTCGCCATCCTCCTTGACGAGAACGGCCGCGTAATGGCTGCGACAAAGATGGGCTGGCTAGGGCAGGGGGTAGATGACGTGCTCCCCGGCGTCTTTGAAGACGGAGAGCTCAAAAAGGCCCGCGCGAATTCTCAGGGCAGCCTCCTCTACTCGGAAGACAGGCAGAAGCTCACGGGCTATTACCCTGTCGGGCTTGGCGCGGCAGCACATGAACTGAGGCCCGGCAGGGTGGGCTTATTCCTTATCCGGCACGACCTTGGTCCGGACAAGGCTGTCTTGAGGATGAGCATAGAGCGCCACCTCCTCCAGATTTTCATCATCCTGGGCGTGCTTACTCTCGTCATATGGCTGATCCTTTACGTCTCGCTCACAAAGCCTATTAAGGCCTTGAAGAGGGCGGCTTCCCGCCTCGCCTCCGGGGACATGGATGCGCGCACCGGCTTTTCAGGGGAGAACGAGGTAGCGGCCATCGGCAGGGCCTTCGACCTCATGGCAGAGAGGATAGGGCGCACGCAGAGGAGCCTCGCGGAGACAGGCGAGCGCCTGAGGGAGGCCCAGGAGATAGCCAGGGTCGGCAGCTTCGAGCTCCTGCCTGACGAAGGGCTGCTCGTGGTCTCGAGAGAGCTCAGCTCGATACTCGGCATTAATAGCTTTCAGCCGATGTCAGTGGAGACTTTCGTTGAATCCGTGCATCCCGATGACAGGCTGCTTGCCGAAAGGTTTTTCTCGGTCGGCATCGCCGAGGGCTTTGACCTGAGGCTCAAGGGCGACAACTCCTGGAAGACGCTGCACGTGAAGGCCGGGTGGGGCCAGGGCGAAGGGCCCGGGGTGCGCCTCCTTGGCAC
>CAZDUP010000285.1:0-3201 GCA_964508625.1 uncultured Thermodesulfobacteriota bacterium | reverse complement strand
CAAAGTGCGCCAAGTTCGACGAGACCGTCGAGATATCCGGCAGGCTCGGCGTTGACCCCAAGCACCCTGAGCAGATGGTCAGGGGCACCGTGGTCCTCCCGCACGGCATAGGCAAGACCGTCCGCGTGCTCGTTTTCGCCAAGGGCGAGAAGGAAGCAGAGGCAAAGGACGCTGGCGCGGATTTCACGGGCGCGGAGGACATGATAGAGAAGGTGTCGAAGGGCTGGCTCGATTTCGACGCCATCGTCGCAACGCCTGACATCATGGGCGCTGTCGGAAAGCTGGGAAAGGTGCTCGGCCCCAGGGGCCTCATGCCCAACCCCAAGCTCGGCACAGTGACCTTTGACGTCAAGAAGGCGGTATCTGACCTCAAGGCCGGAAAGGTCGAGTTCAGGGTGGACAAGGCCGGCAACATCCACGTTCCGGTAGGCAAGGCATCCTTTGGCGGCCAGAAGCTCCGTGAGAACTTCCTCTCGCTCATGGAGGCTATCGTGAAGGCAAAGCCCTCGGCGAGCAAGGGCACTTATCTCAGGAGCCTTTTCGTCTCGACGACAATGGGCCCGAGCATAAGGCTCAACGCCGTAGAGGTGAGGAACCTCTTTAAGTAAGTTGATTGCGCGTGCGGAATGCGTGCGTTTTATGGATTGTTGAATCACGGTTTGAGGCTGCTCAAAAAGCTCCATATGCAAGGCGTCGAGACAACGCAGCAGATGGATTTTTTCAGCAACCGGCAGTCTTGTTTCAAAACATACGGTCAAAGACAGCAGGGGCGCGAGCTTAATAATCCTGCCGAGGCCAAGGCGCAGAGTCGTGGGTACCGATCATGGGTGCCCAGCGGTGCGGGGAGTTGTGTTTCCTTCGCGCCGGTTTGCATTTTCAGCCTTGCAACCTTCTGTCTTTTGATTGAAAAAAAGACAGAAAGGAGGGAATGAGTTGGACAGAACAGTAAAAGGGAAAGTAGTCGAAGAAGTCCAGGAGAGCTTCAAGAAGGCGAACGCCACGTTCATAGCCGAGTACCAGGGTATCAAGGCTATTGACATGAACGAGTTCAGGAAGACCCTGAGGGACGCTTCCGTCGAGTTCAGGGTAGTGCGCAATACGCTGGCGCGCCGCGCGGTCCAGGGCACCCCTGTCGAAGGTATGGCAGCCGGTCTCAAGGGCCCCACGGCAATTGCGTTCAGCTACAAGGACGCGGCAGCCGCGGCCAAGACCCTGGTGAATTTTGCCAAGGAACAGCCCAAGCTCAAGCTCAAGATCGGCACGCTCGGCGCCAAGGTCATAAGCGTCGACGAGATCAAAGGCCTTGCAGAGCTGCCGCCCAGGGAAGTCCTGCTGGGCAAGATGCTCGGCTCGATGAAGTCGCCTGTCTCGGGATTTGTCAGCGTGCTCTCAGGCGTGCCCAGAAAGCTCCTCTACGCGCTCAACGCCGTAAAGGACGCCAAGGCGGCCCAGGCTGGTGCTTAAACCCGTAACACTTTAACGTACTTGCAAAAAAATGTAGAATATCTAATTTGAGGAGGAATCACGGCAATGGCTGACATAAAGAAAGAAGATGTGATCAAGTATATCGAGAGCATGACCGTCCTCGAGCTCGCCGAGCTCGTCAAGGAGCTTGAGGAGAAGTTCGGCGTCTCCGCTGCGGCACCTGTCGCTGTAGCTGCCGCGGCCCCGGCCGGCACTGCCCCTGCGGCGGCTGAGAAGACCGAGTTCAACGTGGTCCTCAAGGACTCCGGCGCAGAGAAGATAAAGGTCATCAAGGAAGTAAGGGCGATAACCGGCCTTGGCCTCAAGGAGGCGAAGGACCTCGTCGAGGGCGCTCCCAAGACCCTGAAAGAGGGCGTGTCCAAGGACGAAGCCGAGAAGATCAAGAAGCAGGTCGAGAGCGCAGGCGCCAAGGTAGAGATACAGTAAGCTCTTTCTCCCGTTCATCCGCAGCAAGACGGCCTGAGGCTATTGCTAGCCGCAGGCTTCCAGAAAATGGCAGTGCCAGACAGACGAACTGCCCCGTCCGGGTGTGCCGGACGGGGCAGATTCCCCCTTAGGATTCCAAAAAGGAGTTAACTACAAAATATGGCTTCCTCTAATCATATAACAGCACAGGCCTTGAGGAAGGACTACTCCCGCATCGGCAAGGTCGTCAGCATGCCGAACCTCATCGAGGTCCAGAAGAAGTCCTTCGCCCAGTTCCTCCAGACCGATGCGAAGGCGGACGCGAGGCAGGACACCGGCCTGCAGTCCGTATTCAAGGGCGCCTTCCCGATAAAGGATTTCAGCAACACGGCTTCTCTCGAGTTCGTCAAATATTCCCTGCTCGAGCCCAAGTACACCGTGGACGAGTGCCACCAGAAGGGCATGACCTATGCGGCGCCCATAAAGCTCCTCGTGCGCCTTATAATGTGGGACAAGGACCAGGACACCGGCGCCCAGTCCATAAGGGACATAAAAGAGCAGGAGGTCTACTTCGGCGAGATCCCGCTCATGACCGATAACGGCAGCTTTATTATTAACGGCACCGAGCGCGTTATCGTGAGCCAGCTCCACCGCTCGCCAGGCGTCTTTTTCGAGTTCGAGAAGCCCAAGGGCTTCACCGGCAAGATACTCTACACCGCGCGCGTCATCCCCTACCACGGCAGCTGGCTCGACTTCGAGTTCGACCAGAAGGACTGGCTCTATGTCCGCATAGACAAGAGAAGGAAGATGCCGTCGACCATACTCCTGAAGGCCCTCGGGTACTCGGTCGAGGAGATGCTCAATTATTTCTACCCGAGCGAGGAGATAATCCTCGAGAACAAGAAGATATCCAAGTCCGTCGAGCCCGACTTCCTCGTCGGCCAGAAGGCCAGCCGCGACATAAAGGACCCGCACACCGGGGAGGTAATAGTAAAGAAGGACAGGAAGTTCACCAGGCTCGTCATCAAGAAGCTCGTGGCAGCCGGGGTGAATTACATCCCGGTCGAGGTCGAGGACATCATAGGCCGCATCGCCTCCACCGACATAGTGGACCCGAATACCGGCGAGGTCGTCCTCGAGTGCAACCAGGTGCTCTCGCGCGACAAGCTCGACGAGATATCGAGAAGGGGCATCGGCTCCTTCAAGCTCCTCCTCATCGAGGCTATGGGCAACTTCTTCAGGGAAACGCTCCTGAACGACAAGATAGGCAGCGAGGACACCAGGACCATCGTCGAGTACAGGAAGGAGAAC
>CAZDUP010000284.1:0-3210 GCA_964508625.1 uncultured Thermodesulfobacteriota bacterium | reverse complement strand
CCCCGCGCGCCGACCATGGAGATTTGCGCGAAGAGATCGCGGCAATAATAAGGCGTGACGGGCCGATCACATTCGAGAGGTACATGGACCTGGCCCTCTACGCTCCGGGCAAGGGTTATTACACCTCCGGCAAAGAGAGATGGGGCAGGGAAGGCGACTATATAACGAGCATTGACGTAAGCTCTGCCTTTGCCCGTACCATAACGAGAGAGCTCCACGAAATGTGGGGCCTGCTCGGGAGACCTGATGCCTTTGTGCTCGTTGAGGCGGGAGCTGGCAGGGGCTGGCTGACAAAGGGCATAGAAGAATCGGCAAAAGAGATATATCCGGGCCTTTACGAGGCCATGCGCTTTGTCCTCATAGAAAAGAACCCTTCATTAAGAGAGCGGCAGACTGAAAAAAAGGCCTGGTATGGGGATATAGGCGAAGTCCCTCCGTTCAACTCTTGCTGCATCCTTTCCAATGAGCTCATCGACAGCTTTCCTGCTCATAAAGTCGTGTTCACCGAAGGCTCACTGAAAGAAGTCTATGTCGGCCATGACGGCTCTGATTTCTTCGAGACAGCGGGCCCTCTTTCGATCCCTGAGATAGGGTCATATTTTTCTTTCGTCGGCGTAGAGCCTTTCGAGGGCATGGCGACCGAGGTGAACCTTCGCGCCCTCAGGTGGATAGAGGCCGCATCACGCCTCTTTGAGAAGGGCTTTGTCATCACCATCGACTACGGCCATCCGGCGCCCGAGCTCTACTCGACGGACAGGAAGGGCACGCTCATGTGCCTCTACAGGCACAAGTTGAGCGATAACCCCTACGTGAACGTCGGAGAGCAGGACATCACTACCCACGCGGACTTCACGGCCCTTGTCAGGATGGGCAGGATGGCGGGTCTCGAGCTCACTGGCTATACCACACAGAAGAACTTCCTCCTCGGCCTCGGCATCCTGGAAGGGCTCAAGGCGCCTGAGGGCTCCATGCCGATTTCAGACGATATTGCCCACAACAGGGCCATAGCCAGGCTCATAGCCCCGGGCGGCATGGGCGACACGTTCAAGGTGCTCGTCCAGCACAAGGGCATACCAAAACCGGCCCTATCGGGCTTTGCCTTCAAGGACCTCTCCAGGCGGCTTATCTGAAATAAGCAGGGTTGTATTGGCAGGGATAATATGTTAATTATTATCCTTATCGCATACTTTCAGGGGGGTCAGGATATGCCTGAGAACGAGAAGAAACCGGAAAAAAAACACGTCTGCTCCATCTGCGGCAGGCCGTCGGAGACGACCATATGCCATGCCTGCGAGGACAAGATACGGGGCGAGGCGCTTGAGAAAAAGCACGACATAGACAAGGCCGGCAGGACCGATTCCGGCAGGAGATAGAGTCTCTCCTGTCAAGCCCGCAATAAAATCCTTTTGGGAGGGGAACATGGCCCAGATGAGTATCCTTGATGAGCTCGCTGTTGCCTACAACACGGAGATTACAGGTTATCACTTCTACGCGACAGCGGCCGGCCTGGTGGAAGACCCGAAAGGCAGGGCAGTCTTCGCGAACCTCGCGAAAGACGAGCTCGGCCACATCGTCGTGGTCGGCAAGATAGCCGAGTCGATAAGGGGAGGGCTGGGCTGGATGAGCTACGAGCAGGCCCTTGCCGAGGGCTTTGCGCTCACGCAGAGCATACCCTATCCGGCTGACAACGAGCTTGTAAAGAGGCTCACTAGCAACCAGACCGACCTCAATGCGGTCCAGATAGCGATGGAGAACGAGGAGGCGGCAGTTGAGTTCTACTCGCGCCTCCTGAAGCATGCCACACAGCCAGCTGAAAAGGTAGTCCTCACCAAGCTCCTTGAGATGGAGAAGGGGCACCTGAAGGCGCTCCGGTGGGAGCAGGAGTCGCTCACAAAGACCGGCTTCTGGTGCGGAGAGATGGAGTTCAGCGTCGAGAAGGAGAGCGATTAGGCATGTACGACGCCATTGTCGCCGGACTCGGCCCTGCCGGGTCAACGGCAGCCTATTTCCTCGCCAGATCAGGCCTCAAGGTGCTCGGGCTCGATAAGGAGACCTTCCCGAGGTACAAGTCCTGCGGAGGCTGCATCTCCACCAAGATACACGGCCTCCTCGATTTCGACATATCCCCTGCAATAGAAGAGAGAGTGAGCGGCGCGACCTTCACCTACAGGTGCGGCCGCATGATGGAGATCATGAGCGGCAAGCCCCTGGGCTATAACGTCATGAGGGCGTCCTTCGACAACCTGCTCCTTGAGAAGGCAAAGGCAGCGGGCGCAGAGGTCATAGAAGGCGTTCGCGTGAGGTCTGTCGAGGATACCGGCTCAGTGGTCAAGGCGACTCTCGCTGACGGCAGGTCGTTCGAGGCCAGGGTGCTCGTTGGCGCAGACGGCTCGTCAGGCTTCATAGGCAGGGAGCTCTTCGGGCTAAAGCCCAAGGAATCGGCTGTCTCTATCACGGCCGAGGTCCCGTTGAGGCGTTCCAGCAGAAGCTACTCTGACAAGCTCTTCATTGAGTTCGGCGGCGTGCCTTACGGGTACGCATGGATATTCCCGAAAAACGACTTCCTCTCAGTGGGCGTTGCCGGAGACTCGGCAAAATCAGGGCGCGTCATAAAGGACTGCTTTGAGGAATTCGTCTCCACGCACCCGGCCTTGAAGGGCCTCGATGTGTCGGAGCGCATCGGCTGGACAGTGCCCATATTCTACGAGGGGCAGCCTGCCTCTGTAAAGGGCAGGGTGGTCCTTGTCGGCGACACCGGCCACCTCGTTGACCCCTTCCTCGGCGAGGGCATCTACTTCGCGGTCCGGACAGCCAAGGCGGCCTCTTCTGTTATAATAAATAATATAGGCGGCAAAGGGGAGCTTCTTGACTACCAGGCCTGGCTCGAAAGGGAGATATTCCCGGAGTTCAGGTCAGCAGGAAAGCTCGCTGACCTCGTATACAACCACCCGAGGCTCTGGTACAGCATGCTCGAGAAGGACCATGATATAATGTTAAGGTATTATGGTGTGATCCGGGGCGAGGAGAGCTGCGCCGATTTTTACTCATGGGTGCTGGGCAAGGTGAAGTCAAAGCCCTGGAAAGTGCTCCGCAGGTGGATAGAGAGCAGGTTCATTCCGGCGTAAAAACCTATAGCGAGAGCAATCCCCGCGGCTTGCCTCGGGAGAGATTCAAATTTGTCAATAGCGTTCTAATCTCCCCTAAGCGTTC
>CAZDUP010000283.1:0-3218 GCA_964508625.1 uncultured Thermodesulfobacteriota bacterium | reverse complement strand
GCCTGGGCTTATGAGTCTTAAAAATACGGCGGTCTTCTTCGCGATAGCCCTGCTCGGAGTCCTAAGCTATTCTAATACGTTTTTCGCCTCCTTCCATTTCGACGACTACCGTTATGTCCTCGACTATAACGCGGCCTATTCCATTTCAGACTACTGGCCGCCGTACGGGACAAGATACCTGACTTATCTCTCCTTTGCCCTCAATTACCTTGCTGGCGGCGAAGATGTGTTCGGCTATCACCTCGTTAACCTCGCCGTGCATATCGTGAACGGCATGCTCGTATTCCTGCTCGCCGGCCTTCTCATGAGGACGCCTCGCCTTTCCCAAAGTGGCCTGCCGTCGTTTCATATCTCGCTTCTTGCGGCGCTCTTATTCACGCTCCATCCGGTGCAGACCGAGGCGGTCACGTACATATCCCAGAGGTTCGCCTCGCTCGCGACGCTCTTTTACCTGGCCGCAGTCGTCCTCTACCTCAAATGGAGGCTTGCTGAAAAAGGGGCGGCAAAGATCGTCTTTTACGCACTCTCCCTGGCCGCCGTTTACATCGGGCAGATGACAAAGGAGATAATCTTCACGCTCCCATTCGCGCTCATTGCGATAGAGCTTGCCTTTTTCAACGGTGCGCTAAGGAGAAGGCTTTTACTGCTCATCCCTTTTATGCTCGCAGTTGCGGCAATCCCGTTCATGCTCTTCGGCCCGCAAGCCGGGCAGGGCCCCGGCGCAGCGGTCCTTATTGACCAGATGAACGACTTCGGCAGCATCTCGAGGCACGACTATCTCGTCACCCAGTTCAGGGTAATGGCGACATATCTCCGCCTCCTCGTGCTGCCAATAGGCCAGACGCTCGACTACGATTACCCCATGTTCACCTCCATCTTAACGCCTGAGGTGCTCGCCTCTTTTCTGCTGATACTCGTTCTTTTTTTCGGCTCTATCTATCTCTTCTACCGTTTCATGAGGGGCGGGAGCGCGTATTTCGCTCTCCTCGCAGCGGGGGTGGTTTGGTTCTTCGCGACAATATCAATAGAGTCGTCGGTAATACCCATAAAAGACGTCATCTTCGAGCACAGGCTCTATCTGCCGAGCGTTGGAGCTGCTTTGTCCGCAAGCGCAGCACTTTTTTTCATCGCGAGCAGGCTGGGGCAGAAGCCGTTGAGGACGCTAACAGCGTCCTTTGTGGTCATGGCGCTGCCGCTCGGGGCAGCCACGTATGCAAGGAACGCGGTATGGCACGACGGCGTGACATTATACGAGGATACCGCGCGCAAAAGCCCGGCAAAGGAGAGGGTCAGGTTCAACCTCGCGCGGGCCTACAACAGGAGCGGTCAGCTCCAGTTGGCCGCCGGGCAATACGAGGAGAGCATAAGGCTCAACCCGGATAACGAAAAGGCCTATTACGACCTCGCCAGGATATACATGGAGATGGGTGAGCTTGACAGGGCTATATACAACTTCGGCGAGGTAATAAGGCGCACGCCTGCCGACCCGTACGCACATCACTTCCTGGGCATGGCCTACGCGAAGAAGGGCGAGGCTGACCTGGCCATTGAATCGTTTTACAACGCCATCGAGCTCCGTCCCTTCTTCGGGACAGCCCATTACAACCTCGGTCTCGCGCTCATGGAAAAAGGCGACCTCGCAAGAGCAGAGGAGCATCTTAACAGGGCAGGGGCGTTCGACCCGTCGAACGCCGATATATTGAAGGGCCTCGGCAGGCTCCATGCAAAATCAGGTGACCGGGGCCGCGCATTGGAGCTATTTCGCATGGCTTTGAGCATAAGGCCGGAGCTTGCGTCAGAGCTCGGCCCGGAGATCGAACGCATCGAAAAGACGCCGGACTGAATCTATTTGTGACTTGAGCGCTTGTGACTTTGTCGTGAGATGGGTTACAATAGAGCGGTTTTACCTATGAAGCCTATGAATTCAGAGAACGCCCTTGCCGGGCGGAAAAAGACCTGGATGGCTGCCGCTATAGCGGTTACGGCGGCAATGGTCTACTCCAATACCTTCTCCTCACCATTTCTCCTCGACGACCATGACTACATAATAAACTTCAACAGGCTCTATCCTCTGGAGAGCTACTGGCCGCCGCACGGCACGAGGTACTTCACTTATCTGAGTTTCGCGCTTAACTTCCTCGCCGGCGGCCTTGACGTGAGGGGCTATCACCTGGTAAACCTCGCGATACACGCGGCAAACGGCATCATCGTATTTTTCATGGCCGGGCTCATCATGAGGACCCCGAGGATGGAGGGCAGGGGCCTGCCAGGGTTTCACATAGCTGCGCTTGCCGCGCTCCTCTTCACGGTCCACCCGATTCAGACAGAGGCTGTGACGTACATCTCGCAGAGGTTCGCATCTCTCGCCACGCTCTTCTACATCGGCGCAGTCGCGCTCTATCTCAAATGGAGGCTCTCGGATAAGGGTGCATTGAGGCCCGTTCTATACGCCCTCTCGCTCCTCTTCGTCTATGCGGCCCAGATGACAAAGGAGTTCAGCTTTACGCTCCCGTTCGTGATACTCATGATAGAGCTTGCATTCTTCACCGGGCCGTACGTGCATAGGCTTTCCAGGCTCGCCCCCTTTCTCCTCGCCTTCGCGGTCATCCCCTTCATGCTCTTCGGCCCTCAGTTCGGGGGCGGCATTGGCGGCAATGTGGCAGGGGCGCAGCTCCGAGACCTGCAGATATTCTCGGCACATGACTATCTCGCGACCCAGTTCAGGGTAATAGTCACTTATCTGCGCCTCCTTGTGCTGCCGGTAGGGCAGAACCTCGAGTGGGATTACCCGCTATTCCGTTCCTTTCTGGATCCACAGGTGCTCGCATCGCTTCTCTTCATCGTTACGCTCTTTTCCGGTGCAGCATACCTCTTTATCCGCTTCATCAGGGGCGGGAGCGCTTACCCTGGCCTTGTCGCATTCGGGGTGCTATGGTTCTTCACTACCATATCGGTCGAGTCTTCGGTGGTGCCGATAAAAGACCTTGTCTTTGAGCACAGGCTCTACCTGCCGAGCGTCGGCGCTGCCATGGCCGCGAGCGCGGCAATCTTCTCAGCCGCGGGCAGGATTCCATCTGCAAAGGCGCTTGTCGCTGCCTGCGTTCTTTTTGTGCTGCCCCTATCCATTGCGGCCTTTGAGCGCAACAAGGTCTGGCAGAGCGGGGTCGCGCTCTACGAGGACGCGGAAAATGTCGTCGCGCAGCGGCTCTCGACGGCGA
>CAZDUP010000282.1:0-3251 GCA_964508625.1 uncultured Thermodesulfobacteriota bacterium | reverse complement strand
GTCGCCTTTACGATGCTCAGGCCCAGCCCGTGGCCGAGGTGCTTTTTCGCCACTCCTGAGTCGAGCTGCCTGAACCTCTCAAAAATAGTCTGGTGCCTCTCAGGGTCAATGCCAGGCCCGCTGTCCCTGACAGATATGAAGAGGCACCCGTCCTCTTCAGCTGCCTTCAGGGAGACCCTCGCGCCTTCAGGACTGAACTCTATGGCATTGGAAAGGAGGTTCGAGACGACCCTGTGCACCTTCTCCGCGTCTGTCCTGAATGGGTTGAGCGAGAACCTCTCAGGGATGTCGAGGTCCACACCGACGTTCCTCTCCTGAGCGCGGTGCCGGAAGGAGTTAGTCACGTCTTTCAATATCGAATCGATGTCCGCGCCTGAGAAGCTCGGGGTCGCCTCGCCTGCCTCGAGCTCGGCAGCGGCGAATATGTTCCTCAACTGGAAGTTCAGGCTGAAGGCCTCCTTATGGATGAGGGCTGCTATGGTCTTCAATGTCTCGTAGTCAGGGACGTCGTTGCCAGAGGCGAGTATCTCCGCCATGGTGAGGACTGCGGTAAGCGGGTTGTTTATCTCGTTTCTTATGTTGGAGAGGAAGCTGGATTTTACGCGCTCGGATTCGACGAGCTTCGCGTTCAGGTCCTCGAGCCTCGCGGTCAGCTCCTTCAAGCCGCCGTAGGCCCTGTCCTTGGCCTCGAGCCTCTGGCGGATTACGTCGAGAAGCTCTTTGTCCGAGAGATGTTCCATTACCGTCCTCCTGCAGGCTGCTGAAAAGTCCATCTGCCTGTTGGCTTAAGAAGCTCGTCGCCTTGCATATGGAGCTTTTTGAGCAGCCTTGAAAATCTGAATATTTCAGTTTTCTACTACTATTAATCAGTCACTCATTGCCGCTGATAGACCGACGCCGAAACCTTTTTAAGCGGAAACCCGAGGCCTGAGAGGGTCTCAGAGTGGCCTAAAAAGAGATATCCTCCGGGCCTCAAGTGCTCGCAGAACTTCCAGATGAGCCGTTCCTGCGTTTCCTTATTAAAATAGATGATTACGTTCCGGCAGAAGATGATGTCGAGCTGCCCGTCAACCGGAAAGGCCTCGTCCATGAAGTTCAGGCGCATGAACCTCACCTTTTCCCTGAGCTCCGGGCATACCCTCACCAGCTCCCTTGATTCGTCCCTGCTCTTGAGGAAATACCGCCTCTTGACGCCCTCAGGCACCGGCAGGAGCCTTTCTTTCTTGTATATGCCTTTTCTCGCGTGCTCCAGGACCCTTGTCGATATGTCGGTGGCGAGTATCGAATAATCGAAGCCTGCGCCCGGGTTGTTCATGGCGAAGTCGCTCATCACCATCGCTATCGTGTACGGCTCCTCGCCTGTGGAGCAGCCCGCGCTCCAGACCGTTACCGGCGGCCCGGAGTCCTTTATGAGCGCCGGGAGCGCAACGCGAGAGAGGAAATCGAAATGATGGGACTCCCGGAAGAAATCGGTCTTGTTGGTAGTGACCAGGTCGATCATCATCACGAGCTCCTGCTCCAGCCCGCCTGGGCTGAAGAGGAACTCGCAGTATTCCGTGAACGAGGCGTATCCGAGGGCACGGAGCCTCTTCTGGAGCCTTGACTCCAGAAGAGGCTTTTTCGCGGGCGGCATCTTTATGCCGAGCTCCTGGTGGATGAAGATGCTCAAGCGCTCGAAGTCCGCGGCTGAGAGCCTCTTCAGGCCAGCCCCGGGCTCATGCATGCCGCTGCCCGTAATGTCAAAGGCGCATTCCATTACTCTACGCGCTCTGCGCGACCTGGCTGCCGAATACCGCAAGCTCGCCGGTCGAGAATATCCTGTCTATGTCCAGGATGATTATGAACTGGTCGTCCCTCTTGCCCATGCCCTTGATGAACTCGGTAGATAGCCTCGTGCCGATCCTCGGCGCCGGCTCTATCTGGCCTGGTTCAAGCTCTATGACCTCCTGGACCGAGTCCGCGAGCGCCCCGAGTATGAGCCTTTCGCCGTCCAGGTTTATCTCGACTATGATGATGCAGGTGTTCACGGTCTGCTCGGTGCGGCTCATCTCGAACTTGAGCCTCATGTCCACGACCGGCACCACGCTTCCGCGCAGGTTGATGACGCCCCTCATGAACTCCGGCGTCCTCGGGACCTTTGTCACGGTCGTGAAGTCGAGGACCTCCCTTACCTGCGAGATGTCCAGGGCAAAGACCTCGTCTTCGAGCTTGAACGTGAGGTACTGCATGCTTTCTGCTGCTGCCGCGCTCATGTTCACCTCCCGTTTAGTATTTTACGAACTCGCCGTCTTCGTCGTCCTTGCCAGTGCCGAGGTCAATCTTCACCCCGCTGTTCGCCACCGCCACAGCGGGCTTGTGGACGGCATGGGGGGCCGGATGGACGCTGGCGTGGCCGCCGGACTTCTGCCTGGCCTGCCTCGCCTTGGTGATCGAGGCCACCTTGCCGCTCGCGCGGGAAGCGCCGGACTCAGCGAGCTTGAAAAAGGCGATGGTGTTCTGCAGCTGGTCGGACTGCGACGAGAGCTCCTCGGAGGTCGAGGCCAGCTCCTCTGCTCCGCTGGCGTTCTGCTGTATGACCTGGTCGAGCTGCTGGAGGGCCTTGTTTATCTGCTCGGCGCCGGAGTTCTGCTCGGCGCTCGCGGCGGTTATCTCCTGCACAAGCTCTGAGGTCTTCTGGATGTCCGGCACGAGCTTCGAGAGCATCTCGCCGGCCTTCTCCGCTATCATGACGCTCGAGGCAGAAAGGTTCGATATCTCGCCCGCTGCGGTCTGGCTCCTCTCGGCGAGCTTTCTCACCTCGGAGGCGACGACCGCGAAGCCTTTGCCGTGCTCACCGGCCCTCGCTGCCTCTATGGCAGCGTTCAGGGCCAGCAGGTTCGTCTGCCGTGCGATCTCTTCTATGATGGAGATCTTGGACGCTATCTCCTTCATCGCGTTCACGGTCTCGGATACGGCCTGGCCGCTCTCCCTGGCGTCGGTCGCCGACTTCTGCGCTATCTTCTCGGTCTGCTGCGCATTGTCCGAGTTCTGCCTGATGTTGGCCGTCATCTCCTCCATCGATGAAGAGGTCTCCTCTATCGAGGCAGCCTGCTCGGTCGCGCCCTGGGATATCTGCTGCGCGCCGCCCGAGAGCTCCTGAGCGCCCGAGGCCACGTTGTCGGAGACCGATCTCACGTCAGAGACGACCTCGCGGAGCTTTCCGATCATGTTCTTGAACGCGGCCATGAGCTGGCCAATCTCGTCATTGCCCC
>CAZDUP010000281.1:0-3264 GCA_964508625.1 uncultured Thermodesulfobacteriota bacterium | reverse complement strand
GGGAGGCTGGGAGGGGGTGAAAAAAGCTTTCACCCTCCCCTCATTCCCATCCCGTCAAGGGAGGGGAGGATTGAAAGATACCCCGCTGCTTGCGGCGGGGTAGTTCATTAAGAATCAGGCCAGCCCTACCTTATGTACGCCTCAGTCACATACCTCCTCATCATCCTGTGCGAGTTAAAGTAGTAGGCTATCTTGCCGATTGAATTCTCCATCATGCGAAGCCATATGTGCCTGTTGTCGTAGAAGGCAGGTATGACCTCTTTTTCGAGCTTCGTGTAGAGGTCCTCGGCATCGAGCTCGTCTGTAGACTTTGAAAGAGAGCTCTCGGTGGGCGCAGGGCCTATTGACCAGCCGGTGTACCCTTCGATGTGCCCCTCTATCCACCAGCCGTCGAGTATGCTGAAATTCAAGACGCCGTTGTGCGACGCTTTCATGCCGCTCGTGCCTGAGGCCTCTCTCGGCCTCATGGGCGTGTTGAGCCACACGTCAACGCCTGAGACGAGCTTAAGGGCGAGGTCCATGTCATAGTTCTCGAGGTAGACGATATTGATGTCTCCGGAGAGCTCCTTCGCCTTCTTCACTATCTCCTCGATGTTCCTCTTTCCGTCGTTGTCCCTGGGGTGAGCTTTGCCAGCGTAAATTATCTGAATCTTCTTTTTGCCTATCCTGCGCAGGCGCTCGATGTCCCAGAAAAGGAGGCTCGCCCTCTTGTACGCGGTCGCCCTCCTCGCGAAGCCAATTGTGAGGGTATTGTAATCCATCGCCGCGTTCGTCTTCTCGTTTACGTAATCGATGAGTTTTTTCTTGGCCTCCATGTGCGCGCCCCAGAGCTCGTCCTCTGGTATCTTCGTTATCCTGACAAAGAGCTCCGGTTCGATCGCCCAGCCGGGCAAATACTTGTCATAGAGCTTCGCAAAAGGCTCTGAGACCCATGTAAACGTGTGGACGCCGTTCGTTATGGCCTGTATCTTGTAGCCCGGGAAGAGGACCTTCGAGACCTCGCTGTGCTTTTTGGCCACTCCGTTTATGTACTGTGAGAGGTTCATGGCCAGAAGGGTCATGTTGAGCTTGCCGCTTCCGCCGAGGTCGCGGAGCACGTCAAAGGGTATGGGCTCTCCCAATACCTCCCTCACGAGGTCGTAGGAGAACCTGTCATGGCCAGCCTCAACGGGCGTGTGCGTGGTGAAGACGCAGAGGTCTTTTACGCGCTCCAGGTCCCAGACAGCCCTCTCGTCCCAGACCTCTTCGATGTCGCGCTTGTATCTCTGGAGCAGCTCGAGGGTAAGGAGCGCGGCGTGGCCTTCGTTCATGTGGTACTTCTTTGTCCTGATGCCAATTGCCCGGAGCATCAGTACCCCGCCTATGCCGAGTATGACCTCCTGCTTGAACCTGTACCTGTCGTCGCCGCCATAGAGCTGGTCGGTTATCGCCCTGTCCTCAGGCGCGTTCTCAGGCACGTCCGTGTCGAGGAAGAATATCGGGACTTTCCACTGGGTCACGAGGCTTGTTATGAAATAGACCCATGCCTGGACATAGACCTCCCTGCCTTCTATTGACACCCTTATCTTCTGCGGAAGGAGCGTCATGTGCTCTGCCGGGTTCCACTGGACAGGATATTCGGTCTGCCTGCCGTTCTTGTCGAGCTCCTGCCTGAAGTAGCCCTTTTTGTATATGAGTGATACCGCGACCACTGGAAGGTTCAGGTCAGCCGCGCTCTTGATGGTATCCCCGGCCAGTATTCCCAGTCCGCCGCTGTAGGTCGGTATATCGTTTCTGAAGCCCACCTCCATTGAGAAATAGGCTATCTTGGGTTCAGCCGTGAGTTCCTCAATGAGCTGCATTCATTTCTCCTGAAATATTAGTGAGTTGCCGCCATGCGGCCTGAAGCCCGGATTATACAACAGCAAAATGTTTAATAACAGCTTTTTTGCGGAACTTTGTAACTCCAATCCTTTTGAAGGCAAGTACTGCTGTGATATAATGCGCCTGGATCGGAGGTACCCTGTGCCATTGAAGAAGAGTAGCCTTTATCTCATAGGCGCGCTCGCAACTGCCGCGCAGATGATTCCCGGCCCCGCTGCCGCGACCTTTGTCGAGACGCGGAGCATGGCTGGTTCTACCGTGGAAGAGGCACGCGAGATAGACCCTGAGGCGCTCTTTGTCTTTGCCCAGAGGATGAAAGAGGCAGACAGGGCAGAGGCCAGGAGGTCCTTCCTTGAGACAAAAAGGCTCTTTCCGGATACTGTATGGGCTTCGAGGGCCTCGCTCATGATTGCTCTCATGGCAATCGAGGATAAGGACCCAGCGGCCATCGGGCTTCTCGAAGGCGCAGCGGGCCTCAAGGAGATAGAGGACCACCTGCTTTTTTATAAGGCGCAGGCCCTCTCTGCCCAGCTCCTCTTCCCGGAGGCAGCCGAAGTCTATGATTCCATTATATCAGCCTATCCGTCATCATCGCTCAGGGAAAAGGCCTCTTTTTTGAAGGCGTCTTCGCTCCTCGAAGCCGGGCTCCATGAAGAGGCATCCAAAGCGTTTGCTGAATTCATCGGGAATTTCCCCAAGAGCCCGAAGGTGTCCGAAGCCCTCGTCTCCCACGCCAGGGCGCTCACAGGGGCAGGAAGACCTGCTCAAGCCATCTCACCCTTAAAAGAGCTTGCGACAGCAAAGCCCGCCTCAAAAGAGGCGGGCCTTGCCATGTCAATGCTCTCGGCGATAGAAGCCGGAGGCATGAAAGAGGCTGCGCTCACTGCCGCTGAGCGCTTCAGGAGGGCAGAGGCGCTCCTTAAGGCCGCTGTGCTTTCAGAGGCGATAGATGAGTTCGAGCCCTTTCTCGCGGAACCCGGCTTCGCTCAGCAGGCGCTTTTCAGGACAGCCGTTGCGAACGCGAGGCTCAAGCGTTATGAGAGGGCAGAAGAACTTCTGAAGAAATACCTCTCTGGCAAGGACCTCGCATTTGAGGCTCAGGCCCTTTACTGGTACGGCCTCTCGTCTTCGAGGCAGGGAAGGGAAGCAGGCCTCTTTGAAGCGGAGAAGAGGCTCTCGGAAAAGTACCCGAAGAGCAGGGAGAGGGCTGATCTCCTGTTGCTCATAGGTAAGGCAAAAGAAGGAAAAGACCCGGAGGGCGCGCTCAACGCCTACAGGTCAGTCCTCGACGGATTCAGGGAAAGCCAGGCCTCTGAAGACGCCTTCTGGAAGATTGCCTGGGGCGCGTACGTGGGCGGCAGGTACGATGACGCTTACGAGTCCTTTGGCGCGTACCTCGAG
>CAZDUP010000280.1:0-3265 GCA_964508625.1 uncultured Thermodesulfobacteriota bacterium | reverse complement strand
GCGGGAGTATGACCGCGAACTCCTCGCCGCCGTAACGCGAAACTACGTCCATGGACCTGACGGCATCCCTTATGGCCTTTGCCACGCCCCTTAATACCTCGTCACCCGCGAGGTGGCCGAACCTGTCGTTGAAGGACTTGAAGTTGTCTATATCAATAATAAAGGTCGTGAAGCACTCGTCGTGCCTCTTGACCCTCTCGACCTCTTCGTACAGTCTTTCCTTGAAGTAGCGCCTGTTGAAAAGTCCGGTGAGCGGGTCTGTCATCGAGAGCATCTTGAGCTCTTCGCTCATGCTGTAGTATGCGCCGCGCTCAAGGGCGATGGAGGCGTAGTTGGCAAAGGACTGTAGCAGGTGCAGGTCCTCGTCCGAAAAGACCTCACCGGAGTTCTTGTCAGACATATTGATGACGCCTATCACCTTGCTCTCGAGCTTCAACGGCATGGAGATGAAGGACTTGGTCCTGTACCTCGGCCTGTTCTTCCAGGACGGCACCTCGTTCTCAATGTCCTTCACTATTATGGGAACGCCGCGCGCCGCAATGGAACCAGAGATGCCCTCGCCTATCCTTATCTTGAGGGCGTCTGCCACCTTCCTGTCCATGCCCTTTGCCGCCTTGACAGAAAGGACCTTGTTCTTGCTGTCTACTATCATGAGCGAGCCGCGGTCAGCGCCGACGAGCTCCGATGATTTCGCGAGTATCGTATCGTAGAGTTCTTCCCTGTCGAGAACCGGCGCAATGGACTTGTATACCTGCTCGAGCGCCTTCAGGCCTGTAAGCCTCCCGGCGTCCGGCGCCTGCAGGCCATTGCGGATGCCCGGGGAAAGGCGCTTGAGAAAGGGCACGGCCATGCTGTCCAATATGTCCGGGATCATGAAAACCGACTTGGCGGGCACGGTCTTTACCGAGGGCCTGAGGGCAGCTATCGCCTTCTCGCTCAGGCCGAAGCCTACTGCGCCTTCGTAAAAGTCCTTGACCACGCTGCCGTCCAGGTACACGCGTCCGCCTATGAGCACAAAGGCGCGCCCTGAATCGAGGCGGACCGGGACAGCGAAGAAGTACTTATTGGCATGGCACTTGTAGATATATGAATCGCCCTTTTCCAGCACCTGAGTAATGGCCTTCAGGACCATTGCGGCGCAAAGCGGCCCACCGCGCCTGGTTGAGCTTATGGCCGAGCAGACGCACGGCTCCCCTATGGACGGGACAAGGCAGTTGCCGTCCGAGTCGTAAAGGGCGAGCGGCATGTCCAGCAGGAGCGAAAGCCCTTTCTGGAACTGGGCCCAGGCCGAAAGGTCGATCAAGGCAGGATTGGAGGAGATGCTCTCCTTCATTATCATAGCGCCGAGTTTAAGGGTAGACCGTCAATAGATGGGCAAGAAACCCGGACGCCTGCATCGGCTTTCCGGCACTTGCCAGCCTCGGCCCGCCATGAGCCTGTTGCGATTGTTTTTACCGAAAGGTCAGCCTTTTCACCTCATTTATAAACACGGGGTGTAAAATAGCTGTAATCCCAATAATTGTGAATAGCACAAAGGCTGGAAAATTACAATAGGCTATTTGAAAGGGAAAGGCCGCCTCAGGGCATGGACTTGAGGCGGCAGAGGGCTGTCAGGCCTTTGCAAGTGACGGTTTTTTCTTGTTATTCCAGTAGAGGAGCAGCGGGCTCGCGACGAATATGGAAGAATAGCTGCCTATGATGACGCCGAGGACAAGGGCGAGAGCGAAGTCGTGTATGACCTCACCCCCAAGTATCAGCAGGGCAAGGGAGGCCAGCAGCGTCGTTGTCGAGGTTACAATGGACCTTTTCAGCACCTCGTTTATGGACCTGTTCATGAGCGAAATGAAGTCTTCCTTGGTCTTCTTCCTCATGTTCTCACGTATCCTGTCGAATATGACGACAGTATCGGTAAGAGAGTAACCGCCGATGGTCAGGAGGGCAGTAACGACCAGGAGGCTCATCTCCTTGTCGAGCAGATAGAATATGCCCATGACCGCAAGCACGTCATGGAACGTAGCGGCGACAGCCGACACCCCGAAGCGGAACTCGAACCTCCACGCGACATAGATGAGAATGCCGATCATTGATATGAGCACCGCCCAGATAGCGTCCTTCTGGAGCTTTTTTCCAACGGTGGGGCCGACCTCTGACGTGGAATCGATTATGAACGGGTTATCTGGCATGCCGTTCGTGAAAAGGCCGCCGATGCTCTGTGAAAGGGCGCGCAGGTCCCCTCCAGACCTCTTGAGCTTCACAAGGAGCTTCGTGGGGTCGGCGAACTGCTGCAGGCTGGCGTCCTTGAAGCCGTTCTCAGCCAGGATAGTCCTGGTCTTGTCTATCTCCACGGGTTTTTCGAACCGGAACTGTATGGCTACGCCTCCCTCGAAATCGGTGCTCAGGTTAGCCTTGCCGAGAGGTATGGCAACCGTGGCGATCATGCCCAGAATGACCAATATGATGGAAAGGGCGAAGGATATCTTCCTCTTTCCAATAAAATCGAATTTTGTTTCGCCGAGTATGTCCATTTATCTCTCCGGAGCGCCGCGATGGTGCCGCGCGGGTCCAAACGTTATATGCTTACCTTCTTGAGCCTGAACTTTTCGACCTGCAGGTCAAAGGCGACCTTTGTGCCGATAAGCGAGGTAAAGAGGTTAATCAGGATGCCCAGGCTCAATGAAACCGCGAATCCCTTTATGGGGCCGCTGCCGAACTGGAAGAGAACGGCAGCCGTAATAAGTGTCGTAACGTGCGAGTCGATGATCGTCCACCACGACCTGTCGTAACCGGCGTTGATCGCAGACCGCGGCGTGCGGCCGGCCTGCAACTCCTCCTTTATCCTCTCGAATATGAGGACGTTGGAGTCGACTCCCATTCCTATGGTAAGGACTATTCCCGCAATGCCGGGAAGCGTCAGGGTGGCGTTCAGCCAGGCCATTGCGCCGAGGAGCATGATTATGTTTATCGAGATTACGACATCAGCGACAACGCCCGACACCCTGTAGTAGACGATCATGAAGATGAGGACAAGCGCGCCGCCCAGTATGCCAGCGTTTACGCCCGCCTTGATCGAGTCCTGGCCGAGGCTCGGGCCAACCGTGACGTTCTGTACGATGTTGACGGGCGCCGGAAGGGCTCCTGCGCGGAGCACAATGGCGAGGTCGGTCGCTTCCTCATAGGTGAATCCGCCGGTTATCGAGGCCCTGCCCCCGGCAATGGGCTCCCTTATGGAAGGGGCCGAATGGAGGTTGCCGTCGAGGACAATGGC
>CAZDUP010000279.1:0-3267 GCA_964508625.1 uncultured Thermodesulfobacteriota bacterium | reverse complement strand
GAGTTCGTGCGAGGCGTCGCCGGTGAACTGCCTTATCTGCCTGAAGGACTTCTCGAGCCTCTCTATCATCTCGTTCATGGTCGCCGCGAGCCTGCCTATCTCGTCCTGCGGCACCTTTATCTCTATGCGCTCGTTGAGGTTCTCGGCCTCTATGCGCCTGGCAGCCTCTGTTATCGCGGAGACCGGTTTCAGGGCCTGCTTTGCGAGGAACCAGCCTACGCCGCCCGCGACAACTACCGCGGCCAGTATGCCGAAGATGAGTATATAGGCGAGAGAGTGGAATACCTCGTCCATGCCCTCGAGCGACGAGCCGACCTGGACTATGGCAACAAGGTTCTCATTGACGAATATCGGCTTTGTCACGACCCTCACAGGGTACCTGCCGACGTTTTTGACTACCTCGAAGGTCGTGGCCCCGCCCAAAGCCGCGTGATAGGTGCCCTTTGTAAGGGGTATCCTGAACATGTCGAGGTTTGACGACTTGGCTACCACCTGCCCGTGCGGGTTCACCACCTGTATGTAGTTCCCGGCTGTCTTTATGCCGAAGAACCTCTCGAGGAATATGTCGAAGTCCCTGGGCAGGAAGAGCTCGCCCGAGGGGCGCACGATGGTATGCACCATCATGTTGGCCACGGAGCTTACCTGGTTGTCGGTGCGGTAGATGAAGATCTTCAAAAGCGAGTAGGAGAAAACGCCGCCGAAGGCGATGAGGCTTACGAAAAGAAGAGACGTGTACCAGAAGGTGAGCCTGGTCCTGATTGAAAAGGTCATTAGAAATTTCCTTTGCGCAGCAACTTATGCAGTCTGAGATGAAGGCTCAATAAGGTCCAGATGCAAGGCCCCGGTTCAAATCGGGGAGCGAGGAGCGAGTCGTACTCTTCATGTACGTCGCAGCGACGAGCGACGAGACAACACAGCAGATGGGCCTTTTTCAGCAGCCTTACTGGCTCAATTCCTTGAGCCTCGAAAGAGACTTGATAATGATTTCTTTTCTCCTGATGTCGAGTAGCCCTTCCTCTTTGAAGCTCTTCAGGAGCCTAATCGAGGTCTCCTGCGTTATGCCGAGGAGCTCCGCTATCTCTAGCCTCGAGAGCGTCAGGTTCAACCTCACCCCACCGTCCTCCTTCACTCCGTACTGGGCCGCGAGAGTATAGAGCAGCTGCGCGAGCTTCTCCTTGGCATTCAACAGGCCCAGGTGTCCTATCCTCTCATAGGCGTTGTTGAGCTCCTTGCCGAGCGAGATGATGAGCTTTCTCGCAATCGCGGGCTCCCGTTCGAGTATCTTGAAGAAGGCGTGCCTGTCTATGTAGCAGAGGTCGCAGTCCTCCATCACGACGGCCGTGTGCCTGTAGGTGCGCGCGTTGTAGAAGACCTCGAAGCCCAGGAGGTCGCCGGGGTTCAGGATGTTTATTATCTGCTCCTTGCCCGTGGATGACGACCTCACGACCTTGACCCTGCCGATCCTTATTATGTAAAGACCGATGCAATCGTCGCCCTCCATGAAGACGACCTCGCGCTTCTTGTGGTGGTTTATGACAACCGCCTCCTTGAAGGCGTCTAGCTGCGCGACGGTGAGGCCGGTGAAGAGCGTATTCTCCTTTATGTGGCACTGGCAAAGAGAGCAGACCGATTCCTTGTCCATAGTTAACGTCATTGATTGGCCCCTGTCCCTGTGCTTGGATGAGCGAGCGCGACCCTTCCGGCCGCGAGCTCGCCAAACGGGAAATCCCCCCTGTAGGGCACGACAGCGAGGCTGAAATCCCCCGCGCCCTTTATCTCCCTTATTATATCCACGACCTCTTCGTCAGCGAGCTTGCCACCTGTCCTCCAGTCTATTGTCTGCACTTTTATGAGGACCCTTTTTGGCTCCCCGACCGCTGCTGAGGCGTCGCCTGCCATCTTCACTATCATGTCCCTTACCTCGGGAAGGTTCTTTTCGAGCTCCTCGCCCATCTGCCTGTGGTAGGCCATTATCGAGTAGTAGTCGAAGTCAGCCCTCATTGCCTCGCCCAGGTCCTGCGAGAGCCACGCGAGCGCATAGGGCGGATTGGTCACGCTCTCGTACATCAGGTTTATTGCAAAAGCCGCCTGAGGCCTCTTTGCCCTGACAACGTCCCTAAGCCTCTCGGCTGCCTTAACGAGCCTCCTGTTCTTCCAGGAGGCCCACTTCCAGAAGAGCTCCGTATAATGGACCTTGCCCTCCTCTGCCCTTATATAGAGGGCCTCGGGGTCGAGGCTGGAGCCAGTATCCTTCTCAAAGAGCGCCCTGGCAGCGTCCCCGAGCCCCTCGTTGTGCCTCATCACGAGGTCATCCTGAAAAAGGACGCCGTCAATTGCGTTGTCGGCAAGCTCTGAATATATCCTCTCGAGCCTCTCGATCGACCTGTCGTTGAAGAGGTCGAGCCCCTTGCACCTGTTGTACTCCATGCTCTCTATGTCATAGGCAACGCAGGCAAGCTCAGCGTCATCCTCCATGCCGTAATCGGCGTATCTCGTGGTCATCCACGCAAAGACCTTGAGCCCCCTCGCGTGGGCAAGCTCTATTACCTTTGGCAGCAGGTCGTCTACCATTGGCGACTCATCTGACCTGAAGTAGACCCCTCGCTTATTTGCCGGGCTTGCAGCAGGGTAGAACCTGTCGCCGCTGTTGTGAAAGGCCCTTACTATGAGCGTATCTATGCCCGAGGCCTTGAGCCTGTCCATCTCGTGGCCCATTTCCGCCGGATTTCCGCCCTCGAAGAGCATGACCTGCACAGCGCGGAGCCCGGGGCGCATCTCCCTGTATATCTCCGGAAGGGGCGTAGGCGAGGCCTTCTTCAGCTTGTCCCTGGCCTCCTGCATCTTTATCTCCGCCACAATGGAGAAAGGGCTGTCGATGAAGTTCGAGATGTAGAGCCTGAACTGGGCCTCTGCCTCCCTGTACTCGCCTGAATACAGGTATGCCTCGGCCATCCTGAACTGCGCCTCGCCGATGAGCTGGCTTCCGGGGAAGCTCTCGATAAGCCTGCCGAACTCCCTCGCTGCGGTCCTGTAGTCCCCCTCGTCCATCAGGAACTTGGCGTAGTTGAACTGCCCGAGGTCAGTGAAATAGGGAGCTGGCTGCGCAGCCTGAGAATAGCGCGGCGCGCCGAAAATGAAAAAGAGCAATAAAAGCCAGGCTCCTGCCTTGAACATGCGTCCGTTCAGACCCTCTCTCAACTGTAAGCTCCTGCTTCCCTTACCTATATGTTTATTCAGGCTGCTCAAAAAGATCCATATGCAAGGCCC
>CAZDUP010000278.1:0-3312 GCA_964508625.1 uncultured Thermodesulfobacteriota bacterium | reverse complement strand
GCAAAGCGAATACCACCCGGTGATGACCTATGTCTCGCTCACAAGGCCCGGCATAGCGAGGGGGCCGCACGAGCACATCGACCAGGCAGATTACTTCTGCTTTGCCGGGCCTTCTGACTTCAAGGTCTTCCTCTGGGACAACAGGCCCGAGTCCTTGACCTACAGGAACAGGATGACGCTCGTTGCCGGCGAGTCGAACCCCACGGTGGTCATCGTGCCCAAGAGGGTAGTGCACGCCTACAGGAACGTGGGAGATTCAGAAGGCCTGGTAATAAACTGCCCGAACAGGCTCTTCAAGGGCAGCGGCAAGAAAGAGCCGGTCGATGAGGTACGGTATGAGCACGACCCGAATTCTCCCTATAAGCTGGATTAGATGAAGGTACTCGTAACAGGCGCAAAAGGACAATTGGGAAGCGACCTTGCCCCCCGCTTGAAGGCGGCTGGCTTTGATGCGCTCTGCCTTGGCTCACCAGAGCTGGATATTTCGAGCTGGGAAGCCGTCTCTTCGGTCGTCAAAAAAGAGAGGCCAGGCATCATAATCAACGCGGCCGCCTACACAAAGGTGGACCTTGCCGAAAAGGAAAAGGAGCGGGCCTTTGCGGTAAACGAAGGTGGCGCGGCGAACCTCGCGAGGGCGGCAAAGGCGGCTGGCGCAAAGCTCATCCATGTCTCGACGGACTTTGTCTTTGATGGAGCGAGCCCTGTGCCCTATACAGAAGAGGCTGGGACAAACCCGCTCAGCGCATACGGCGCCTCAAAGCTGGCTGGCGAGCAGGCCATAGCCGTTGAGAGTAAGGAATACGTCATCGTGCGCACCTCATGGCTCTACGGCACGACGGGCCACAACTTCGTAAAGACCATCTTGAGGCTCGCATCTGAACGTGAGAGCTTGAGGATAGTCTACGACCAGGTCGGCTCGCCCACATGGAGTGCTGACCTCGCAGACGTGCTCACGAATATTGCAAGGTCCGTCTCAAACGGGGAAAGGCCCTGGGGCATATACCATTATGCAAATGAAGGTGTTGCGAGCTGGTATGACTTCGCCCTCGCAGTCTGCGAAGAGGCAGGGGCGCTCGGCATGCCGCTCAAGTGCTCGTCTGTGGAACCTATCCTGACGGTCGAGTATCCGACGCCTGCGAAAAGACCAGCCTTCTCAGTCATGGACAAGGCAAAGATAAAAAAGACGTTCAACCTGAAGGTCCCCCACTGGAGGGCATCCCTCAGGTCGATGCTCAAAGAACTACACGGAGGCAGCCATGCGTAAGGTACTCATAACAGGCGGAGCCGGCTTCATCGGCAGCAATTTTGTGCTTCATATCAGGAAGAGCCATCCGGCTGACAGGCTCATTGTGCTCGACAAGCTCACCTACGCGGGCAACCTCGCCAACCTGAGCACGTTGAGCGAGGGGCCGCTCTACAGGTTTGTCAAGGGCGACATCAACGACCCGGCGCTTATTGACAGGCTCTTTGCAGAGGAAGGCATCGACACGGTCGTGAACTTCGCGGCCGAATCCCACGTGGACCGTTCCATATTGGGCCCCAGGGACTTCATAGAGACGAACATCATGGGCACCTTCAGCCTGCTTGAGGCTGCCCGCAAGCACTGGCTCCCGGGCGGCAAGGCTGAAGGAAAAAAATTCCTCCACGTATCCACGGACGAGGTCTACGGCTCGCTCGGGCCGACCGGGCTTTTTACCGAGGAGACGGCCTACAGCCCTAACTCTCCGTACGCGGCGAGCAAGGCATCATCAGACCATCTCGTGCGGGCATATTTCCATACCTACGGCCTGCCCGTTGTAACGACCAACTGCTCTAACAACTACGGCCCGTACCAGTTTCCGGAGAAGCTCATCCCGCTCATGGTAATAAACGCCTTGAAGGGCAAGCCACTTCCGGTCTACGGCGACGGCCTCAACGTGCGCGACTGGCTCTATGTCGGGGACCACTGCTCGGCCATAGACGCGGTCCTTGACAGGGGCGTGCTCGGCGAGACATACAACGTGGGCGGCAGGAACGAGAAGAAGAACATCGACATCGTGAAACTCATCTGCTCGCTCGTGGACGAGAGGGCGGCTGCTCTAAAGCAGGAGTACCCGTTCGATGGGAGCCGCGGAAAGCTAATCACCTTCGTGAAGGACAGGCCGGGCCACGACCGCAGATACGCCATAGACTGCTCCAAGATGGAAAAGGAGCTCTCCTGGTCACCGGCCCATCTCTTTGAAGAGGGCATAAGAAAGACCGTAGACTGGTACATAGAGAACAGGCAGTGGTGGGAGCGGATAATATCAGGCGAGTACAAGAGCTACTACAGCCTCCAGTACAGCGGCAGGCTGGAGAGCAAATCAGAGGTCTAAGGGTTCCGTCATCACGATGGCGATAGTTTCAGACGAGACGCAAAAAACAGAAGGGAAGTGAGGGCTGTTCAATGCAGAAGGGTTTTACCATCTGGTTTACCGGGCTTTCGGGCGCTGGCAAGACGACGCTCTCCAGCATGCTCCATCACCGGCTGCAGGAGAAGGGCATAACCAACGTCGAGGTCCTCGACGGCGACGTCGTGAGGACGCACCTCTCAAAGGGCCTCGGCTTCACGAAAGAGGACAGGGACACGAACATAAGGCGAATAGGCTGGGTCGCCCAGCTCCTCACAAAGCACAGGGTGCCGAACCTCGTCTCGGCCATCTCGCCTTACAGGGAAGTGAGGGACGAGGTCAGGAAGATGGTCGAGCACGCCGGAGGGCCGGGCAGCTTTGTCGAGGTATTCGTTGACTGCCCTGTCTCGGTCTGCGAAGAGAGGGACGTAAAGGGCCTCTATGCCAAGGCGAGGAAGGGCGAGATAAAGCAGTTCACCGGCGTTGACGACCCGTACGAAACCCCGCACAGGCCGGAGGTGCATATCAGGACCGACCAGACCGGAGTGGAGCCTGGAGTGGCCCTGATACTGGAGCACCTTTCCAAGAAGGGGCTGCTGTAAAAAACGGCGGCTCTATTTATTATGCTGAACAGGATCATATTAACGGTCGAGCAGGTCTTTCCTTCGAGGACCAGAAGAAGGATGGCGCTCAATTCCATTGTCAAGCCGGTCGCGAGGGCGCTCGGCTTCAACGTGCCGCCAGATGTGGTCATTAAGAATGATTGCAGCGCCGGGGCCGGAAGGGAGCTGGCGGGACTTATAACCGTATCCGAGGAGCTGGGCAAGAGATACTGGGAATCGATAGTAAATCTACTCAGGATCAAGACGGAGCTTTTCCTGTCAGACCCTGCCCAGAGGCTCGCCTTTCCGGCCTATGAAAAGCCGGTCGTCTCCATTCTGAT
>CAZDUP010000277.1:0-3317 GCA_964508625.1 uncultured Thermodesulfobacteriota bacterium | reverse complement strand
TCGTTTTCCATAAAGGCCGCCCCTATAACGCGCGCAGGCAGGGCTCGTGCGAAACGCAGCACAAGATAATAGAAGAATGGTTCGAGAGCGGCCTGCGCATTCAGCCTGCGTATACGACCGAGCTGCTCAACGAATGGGCGCTCGACTTCATGGCCTGGTTCCAGGCGAAGAAAAACCACACCCGTCACGGAATGCCGCGCACGCAGTGCTGGATGCTCATCAACCCGGAAGAGGAACGGACGGTCGACGGCACATACGCTATCTCCTTCCGTGGAAAGTCGTACAACCTCAAGCACATCGAAGGGCTCTTCAGGGGAGCAAAGGTGAAGGCGGTGCTCAAGCCCTTTACCTGGCCGGTCATCGAGGTCGTACACCAGGGCGTCGGCTACGAGGTGAAGCCCATAGAGACGCTTGCTCCTCAGCAGGGCGGCTTCAGCGTGACCGCGGCTGTCATCGGCAGGGACTACAAGGCGCAGCCTGAAACCCTTACTGGACAGGCAGAGAAGCGGTTCGAGAACATGGCCTATGGAGAAAAGCATGGAAGGGACGCGATTCCGTTCGAGGGGCTCCAGGTCTTCGGCTCCATGTCTGAAGAGGTCGCGAACATATCCTTCATCGAGAAGGAAGGCACGCCCATATCGGTCGACCGCGGCATATCGGAAAAGCGAATACCCATAATCGAATTTTTCAAGCAACTCAAATCTGAAATAGGCCCCATTGACCCGGATTTAAACAAGGAGCTCCGCGCCCGGTACGGAGACTCCATCGACGTCAAGGAAGCCGAGGAGGTGATACGGCATGAAGTGAGCAAGCGAAATGCAGCGGATGCGGACATAAAGAGAGCGACAATGTGATCAGGACAGCGGAGGTGAACGGTGAAAGGAGTGCTTGCATATCAGATGGAATTCAAGCCGTTGCTGCTAAAAGAGTTGGTTACGGGATGTTCTATCAGCCAGGCCGAGCTTGCGCGGGCTCTCAACATTTCACGCGCGGCAGTGAATCTCCTCATAAACAGGGGCTACGAGCCCGTCAGGTTTCCCGGCTTTAAAAAAGCGCTCCAGGAATTACTGCTAAAGGCCCCCACAGTAAAAAAGTGGCTGACGGCTCACGGGTACGAAATAGAGGACATCTGGTCAGACCTCGGGAGAGAGGCCAGAAATACCCGGCCTGCGAATCAGGGGCAGAGAATAGCAAAAGGGCACAGGCTTCGCCCAATCGTCTCGGGTGATCCGTATCTGCTCAATCTTAAAACGGAGGTGGAGATGTTCTCGGCGGACACACTAAGGCACTTCAAGATTTTCAGAAACCCCTTTATTGACGACGTGCAGAAGGAGAGCGACATCTACATGAGCGATGAGCACCGCTACATAGAGGCCGCGATGCTCGACGCAGCGCGCCACGGCGGGTTCCTTGCGGTGGTCGGCGAGGTCGGCAGCGGCAAATCGGTGATGCGGCGCAGGGTCATCGAACAGTTGAGACGCGACAACGACATCCTGGTCATCTACCCGCAGCTCATCGACAAGACCAAGCTCACCGCGGCCTCCATCTGCGAGGCAATCATCATGGATATCAGCGACCAGAGGCCGAAGATAAAGCTCGAACAGAAGAGCCGCCAGGTCGGCCAGCTCCTGCTGGACAGGTCCAAGTCCGGATACCGCGCCTGCCTGATCATCGAGGAGGCCCACGACCTCAACACGCAGACCCTCAAGTACCTGAAGAGGTTCCACGAGATCGAGGACGGCCACAAAAAACTCCTCGGCATCATCCTCATCGGCCAGCCTGAGCTCAAGCACATGTTCAACGAAGCGCAGCACGTCGAGATGCGCGAGGTCATCCGCCGCGTCCAGGTCGCGGAGATACGCGGCCTCAATGGGCACCTCAAGGAATATCTGACGCTCAAGTTCAAGAGGCTCAACATGAAGATCGACGACATTTTCGACGACAAGGCCCTGGCCGCGCTCTCCAAGAGGCTTTCCACGCAGGACCGCAACAACAAGGTCATATCCCACGCCTACCCTCTCATGGTCAACAACATGGCCATAAGGGCGATGAACCTCGCCTGCGACATGGGCGAAAAGCGAGTAACGGAAGAGGTAATGAACGCAATCTAACAAGGGAGGATGTAACGATGGCGAGAGTTAAACCACAGAGCATGATCAACACGAAACCACAGGCAGAGGAGGCGATGGCGAGGATAGACGCCATCGACCGGCAGTTCGCGGAGTGGGACCTGGCCGAGGCAGAGGCGGTAATTAAGGTCCGCGAGAAGTTCGCGGAGAAAAGGCAGCAGGCAAACTTCCTCGGCATGCAGGCAGAGCGGAGCCTGCTCATCAAGGAGCTCGAAGGATTCGCGGAAAGGGACTGCGGTACCTGGGAGAAGAAGACATTCGAGACGCCCTTCGGGTGCTTCGGCTTCCGGATAACGCCGCCCACGGTCGCCCTGGTGAAGCGCGTCTCGAAGACATACGACCAGGCGATAGTCGGCCTCGAGGAAGCGTTCATGAGCGAATTCATACGCGAAAAGAAAGAGGTGGATAAAGAGGCTATCCTGGCCGCGCACAAGGAAGGGACCCTTGATGTCTCCAAACTGGAAAACGAGGTCGGCCTCAAGGTGAAACAGGAAGACGAGTTCTGGCTCGAGAGCCGGGCCTCGAAGGACCTCGACGAGGCCGCAAAGAAGCTGAGGGCGGCATAAAGGAGGCTCGATTGAAAGACGGCATTCTCGACTTCGTTCATGGGTTTTTCGATTGGCTCATGACCATATGCTTTATCATCGCATTTGTCATCGTACTGGTGCCGGTCATCTTCATTTTCGGCGGCGTCGAGGCAGTCATCAAAGCCCTTCAAAAAGGAGATGGCAGGCTCCCGTTCCAGAACTAAGAAACCACCCATTAAGGAGATGTGAGATGCGCATAACGAGCGTGAAGGTGATTGCAGCAAGGCCTGGACAGAGACCTGGGCCGGACAGGCTCAAGGGTTTCGCCAAGATCGTCATCGACGACTGCCTCGCAATACATGACATACGCATCATAAAGGGGCATGGCGGTTATCTCGTAGCCATGCCCGACAAGAAGCTCAAGGACGGCAGCTTTCAGAACGTGATCCACCCCATCAACAGGGGCGCGAGGGAGATGATAGAGCGCGCGGTCATGGATGAGTTCCGCAAGGTCACGGGCGGCAGGGCTGCTTAACCATAATCCGGAGGCTGATATGTCGGGAGCGGAAGAGAGATATTACATAATCCGGGAGGACCTGAAAAAGATGCTTAAGAACTTCTGCGGCGTTTCAGCGGAGCTCGGCAAGGACCCTGCCGAGGA
>CAZDUP010000276.1:3093-3328 GCA_964508625.1 uncultured Thermodesulfobacteriota bacterium | reverse complement strand
AATAGAATAAAAACTCTCATCGCCTTTCTATCTTCCCCTCCCTCGACGGGAGGGGATTGCGGGGAGGGTGAGAATATAAAAGAAGGTGTTCGAGTGAAGTTCGGCGTAATTGTCTTCCCCGGTTCAAACTGCGACCACGACTGCTACCATGCCGTCAAGCACGTCTTCGGCCAGCCGGCCGAATATATCTGGCACAAGTCAACGAGCCTCGACGGGTTCGATTGCGTCGTGCTGC
>CAZDUP010000276.1:1643-3083 GCA_964508625.1 uncultured Thermodesulfobacteriota bacterium | reverse complement strand
TCGCCGGCAAAGGCGGGCTCGTCATCGGCATCTGCAACGGCTTTCAGATACTCACTGAGGCAGGCCTGCTGCCCGGGGTCCTCATGAGGAACAGGGGGCTCAAGTTCATATGCAGCCATACCCACCTCAAGGTCGAGAATACAAACTCGCCCTTCACAAGGGCGTACAAGCCGGGCCAGGTCGTTGACATCCCCATAGCCCACGCTGACGGCAACTACTACGCAGAGGCCGAGGCCATAAAGAGGCTCGAGGGCGAGGGCAGGATAGCTTTCAGGTACTCGACTCCCGAAGGCGTCGTCAATGACGAGGCCAACCCCAACGGCGCGCTCTCAAACATTGCGGGCATACTGAGCGAAAGAGGAAACGTGCTCGGCATGATGCCGCACCCTGAGAGGGCCTGCGAAGGGGAACTCGGCTCTCTGGACGGCAGGGGCGTCTTTGAATCGATAATCGGCGGCATGAGGAAGTAGGGCCTTATATCATGGAAAAGGAAAGATCAGGCATGCTCCTCAAGGAAGAACTGGAATCCGGCAGGTTTGTCATCACTGCAGAGATATGCCCGCCCAGGGGCACTGACGTTGCATCCTTTCTCGAGAAGGCGCGCCTTCTGAAGGGCAGGATAGCTGCCGCGAACGTCACTGACAACCAGAGGGCCGTAATGCGCCTCTCGTCTCTTGCGTGCTCAGTGCTCCTTTTGAATGAAGGCATTGACCCGGTATTCCAGATGACGTGCAGGGACAGGAACAGGCTCGCCCTCCAGTCTGACCTGATGGGCGCGTGGGTCCTCGGCATTAAGAACGTCCTTGCCCTCACAGGCGACCACGTTGCCTTCGGCGACCACAGGGAGGCAAAGGCCGTATTCGACATCGACTCTGTCCAGCTCGTTGGCGTCATCAATGGCCTGAACCAGGGCAGGAACATGAAGGATACAGAGCTTCGCGGAAAGACCGACTTTTATATCGGCGCGGTCGTCGCGCCAGAGGCAAACCCCTGGGAGCCCGAGGGCATCAAGTTCGAGAAGAAGATATACTCCGGGGCCAGGTTCTTCCAGACCCAGGCCATATTCGACATGGACAAGTTCAAGAGGTTCTTTGAGAAGACCCACGACAGGGGCATAAAGGTCCTCGGAGGGATACTGCTCCTTAAATCGGCGAAGATGGCCCATTACCTCAACAAGAACGTGCCGGGCGTAAATGTGCCTCAGGACCTTATCGACGAGCTTGAGTCCTCGAAAGACGAGCTTAAGAAGGGTATTGAGATAGCTTCAAGGCAGGTGAGGGAATTGAAGGGCTTCTGCCACGGCGCGCACATCATGGCCATTGGCCAGGAAGAGAGCGTTGTGGAGATAATCGCCGGGGCTTAGCAGGCTTGAAATGAGGCCCATCTGCTTTGTTGTAATCGTCGCTCCTCGGCTTAAATGGGGCCTCGCATCCGGACCTT
>CAZDUP010000276.1:0-1633 GCA_964508625.1 uncultured Thermodesulfobacteriota bacterium | reverse complement strand
CCGGACCTTATTTGAAGCCTTAACAAAGAAAGAGTTTTTCAGTAACCTCTCAGGCCTCGTCTTCCGTCGAGTTGTCCCTCGTGATTATGAACTCCGTCTCATCTTCAGCATCTGGCTTTTCATCCTGGACCGCATCAGCTTGTACCGGCTCGGCCTGCTTCTCAACCGCCTTTGTGCCGTTAGCCGAGCTTCCGCCTGCCGCTATGTACGCGGCCTCGATATTCCCGGTGTTCTCGATGAAATACGCGTCAGTGCTCTTCAGGTGAAAGGCCTCTCCGGGGCCTACCGCAGCCGCTGTCTTGCCGCACCTTACCCTGAGGCTGCCCTTCAATACGAATATTATCTCTTCGCTGCCTCCTGAGGGCGAGAGCCTCTTCGGCGCCTCTCCGGGCCGTATCTTCCCGTAGAGCATGTGCAGCGAGGAGCTGGTCAGTTCATGGCCGTCGAGCATGTAAGTGCCGTCGGGGTTCGCCTCCGCGAGCTGGGGTAGCCTGTATATCTTCATGCCATCGATTCCATGGTGTCCTTGAAGTGCTCGAGGAAGTCATCTCCGTGCATCGGGCGGATCACTATCCACTTCTTTTTTCTGTCGAGGCGGACCTCGACCTCTGAGCCGGGGATGAGCTCGAGCGCGCGCAGGTACTCATCCGGAAGGATGAGCCCTTCCTTGCCTTTTTCTATCTTTATTATCTTCTCTTTCATGGGCAAGCCCCTGATTCCAGAGTTGATTATATCTTAATTGCAGCCTGCGGCATAGTCAAGAATTTATGTTCCAATGAAAGCCTGTTCTGTGATACCTTTTACTTACCTCTTGGCGTCACCGTAGGCAGCCGCAAGCGCACCTTTCCGCCGCCTCTCAGAAGGGAAGACAATGCCCAAGGACGGTTCCCTTAAATCCAGGATCTTGAAGCAGCGCTATTTTTCGGCAAGGGAGCTACAGTTCTCCATTGCCCTCCTGGTAGTGCTCGCGCTCCTCGCCGGCATATTCCTCCAGGCGGTCTCCTCCGCCCTCATCAGCCACTACGGCATGGCCACCCCTGCCTTGGGGATTATGCTCATCATAGGCTACGTAGGCATCGTCGTCGTGCTTGCCGTCTTTTTCACATACAGGCTTGTGGGCCCGTTCAAGCGCCTCGAGTACGAGATGAAGCTCATACAGAGCGGGAATCTGATGAAGCGCCTCTCGGTCCGGTCGCAGGACGACCTGCACGTCAAGAACTTCATCAGATATCTGAACTCTTTTCTCGCGAGGTTCGAGGAGATGAGCAACGAGTACAACAAGCTCAACAGCACCGTCATCCAGAGGCTCGAGGAAATGTCAAAAGACCTCGAAAAAGAACGTATAGACTGCCCAAAGCTCAGGCAGGAAGCGGCCGAGCTCCTGAAGAAGGTGCACGAGTTCAGGGAAAAATGGTGACCCGCCCATGCGCCGACTCCTCCTTGCCATAGCCCTTCTCCTCATCCCGCATTCAGCCCATGCGCTTGTCCCCGGCATGTACCTCGTGAGAGATGTCATAGACGGAGACACGATAGTGCTCGCCAGCGGCGAGAAGATAAGATACATAGGCATAGACGCGCCCGAGATGAACGAGCCCTTCTGGCTCGACGCAAAGGCCAGGAACATGGCCCTTGT
>CAZDUP010000275.1:0-3331 GCA_964508625.1 uncultured Thermodesulfobacteriota bacterium | reverse complement strand
CTCGTCAGCGAGGTTGCCGAGAATGCTGGTTCCTCCGGAGACACGGAGCATTATTGGCACGTTCACGCTCGTGTCAACGCACGCACGGAGCACGCCCCTCGTGAGCATCAGGCAATCAGCGTATCCGACAAGCGGGGCTATGGTCTTGCCAGGCTCCTCAAGCCCGCTCGTGGGTCCCAGGAAATATCCGTGGTCAACGGCAAGCATGACGGTTCGGCCTGTCTCCGGGCGTATTATCCTTGAAAGACGGTTGCTCATTCCCCAGTCCATAGTGCCCTCCTTGAAAGGTCCCTGCAATTTTATGTAAGTAAAAGTCTTTTTAAATCAGTCAGTTCCAGACAGACCTGCCCTGGATTTCAAAAAATCAGGATAACAAGCAACTTGCCCCGCGTCAACTGAATTCAGATGCCACGGTTACTATGACGGCCCGGCCTTGTCCCTGCATTCCTCTGAGCAGAAATAGGCGCGCTTCCCGCCTGTTTCCGAGGTCAAAGCAGCGCTCACCGGCACATAGCTGCCGCAGACCTCGTCCAGGACCATCTCCTCACTTTCGGACCGGGCTGTCTGCTCTCTCTTCTGATGGTCCGTCTCCCGCTGCCCGGCCATCTTGAGTTTTCTCTCCTGCCTGGCAACAAGGCCCTTTCTCAAGGCCCTTATGAGGAAGAAGATCATGAGCAGTATGATTACGTTCTTCAATCGCCTATCCTCTTCAGTCCCGCCTTATCGAGCGGACCGGCTATCCGGGATGCGGTGCGTCCCAGGACCGGGTGCATGACATCCGGCGCTATCTCCGAGAGCGGCACCATGACAAAGGCGCGCTCGTGCGCCCTCGGGTGCGGCACCTCGAAATCAGCCTCGCTTATGACCCGCTCGCCGTAAAGGACGATGTCCATGTCTATGAGGCGCGGGCCCCACTTTACGGTCGCCACCCTGCCCATCTTAGCCTCAATGCCCTTCAAATAAACGAGCAGCTCTCTAGGGCTTAAAGACGTCTGCGCCTCAAAGACCGCGTTTATGAACCTCGGCTGCTCTGCCACGCCCCAGGGCTCTGACTCGTAAAACGAGCTTACCAGCGCAATTGTGAGCCCGCCCCCGGCCTCAGCCAGTTGCATGGCCTCCCTGAGGTTCCCCTCCCTGTCGCCAAGGTTGGAACCTATGCCTATGAATACCCGTTCAGCCATTCTTTTCACTTCCCCCTTTTCTAAAGGGGGACTTAGGGGGATTATCTTTGGTGCGTACGGCGCACCCTGCAAAATCCTCCCTGCCCGATTCAGAATACCAAATAATAAGGGCCTGAACCGCTCTCTTGCGGCACAGGCCCGGTTTAAGTCGCCGTGCAATGGGCTTTAGCAGGCAAGTTTAAGAGAACCTTTTCATAAAAAGGTTCTCTCTAGAGGTCTTGCCGTTAAAAGACCAGTTCCAGGCCTTTGAGCCGTTTTTTCATTTCTTCTATGACCCTGTATTCATCGTCCTTGTTCTTGGCGATGAATGTGGCTGAGAAGCGAAGGTACTGGCCCACGTCGTCCCAGGGGACTGTGGAGATGTGGGCTTCCTTTATGAGGTACTCGGAGACGTCTTCAGAGGAGTTGAATACCGTGCTGGTCTTCTTTGCCATCTTCGGGGCGTTGACATAGAGGTAGAAAGAGCCCTTTGGCATCGTTGCGGAGAAGCCGCACGCGCTCAAAGCCTCGACCATGAGCTTCAATCTTCTTTTGTATTTCTCGGAGATCTTCTCGGTTATCTCAGGATGGTCGAGGGCGTAGATGCCTGCCTTCTGGATGGCGATGAACTGGCCGGAGTCGTAATTGTCCTTTACGTGTCCGTAAGCGGCGACTACCTTTTCGTTGCCGACCACGAAGGCGAGCCTCCAGCCAGTCATGTTGAAGGCCTTTGAGAATGAGTGTATCTCGACGCCTACGTCCTTCGCGCCTTCGACCGAGAGGAAAGAGAGTGGCTTTGAGTCAAAGGAGAGCGCGGCATATGCTGCGTCGTGGACGACTATTATGTTGTGCTTTCTGGCGAACGCAACGACCTTCTCGAAGAACTCCGCTGTGGCGGCAGCTCCAGTGGGGTTGTTCGGGTAATTGAGGTACAGGAGCTTTACGCCTTTGAGGTCCGCGGGGGTCAAGGCGTCGAGGTCAGGTAGGAAGTTGTTCTTCTCTTTAAGGGGGAGCTTTACGACACGCCCGCCATTCCATTCGGTATGCGTGGCCAGAATGGGGTAGCCTGGCACGGTCATGAGCACGCCGTCGCCCGGGTTTATAAAGGCATCAGGCAGCATGGCAAGCGCGGGCTTTGAGCCGATGGAGTGGATTATCTCCTTTGACGGGTCGATGCCGGCGACACCATAGACCTTCTCAAGGTACCTTGCCGCGGCCTCTTTCAATTCCGCTATGCCGTTATCGGAGTAGCCCCTGTTCTCGGCCTTGGCGCACTCGAGCTTCAATGCCTCGACAACCGGCGGGAATGCCATCTCGTCCGGCTCGCCGACGCCGAAGTCAAGGAGCTCGGTATTGGGGCTCGTTTTCCTGGCCTCTGCCTTTGCCCTCTTTATCTTCTCGAATTTGTAGATCTTCTGGCTCTTTCCGAAGAGCTTGCCGCCAATCCTCTCTGCAAAAAGACCCTGGATGAAATCCTCGGACATCTTGGTTCGCTTCCTCCTTGTTCCAACTGGTAGACCCGGTATGATAAACGAAAACGTCTTCGGGCGCAAGGTTTAGGATGAAAATCATCCTGGCCTTGCCCCGAAAAAACCAATATTCAACGCGATATTAAGATTCCGACCAGATCTTCCTGAATGCCTTGCCCTCTGAGATGGTGTTCCTCAAGGTCCCAATCCCGTCTATCCTGACCTCGACGACGTCATTGGGCCTCATCTTGCCCACGCCGGATGGCGTGCCTGTCGATATGACGTCGCCGGGCAGGAGCGTCATCACGTGGGAGACGAAGCTCACGAGCTCGTAGACGTTGAAGATCATGTCATGCGTGGAGGTGTTCTGCTTGAGCTCGCCGTTGAGATAGGTATGTATCGTGACATTGAGCGGGTCGATATCCGTTGAGATGCATGGGCCCAGAGGCGCGAAGGTATCGAAGCCCTTTGCCCTGGTGTACTGGATGTCCTTGCCCTGGAGATCGCGGGCAGTGACGTCGTTGGCGCATGTATAGCCGAGGATATAGTCCCTGGCGTCCCGCGAGGAGACCTCCTTGGCGACCCTGCCGATGACTACCGCGAGCTCTCCCTCGAAATCTACCCTGTGCGACATGTGGGCCGGGTAGATGACCTTGTCATCCGGGCCTATCACAGCGGTCGATGGCTTCATGAATATCATCG
>CAZDUP010000274.1:0-3336 GCA_964508625.1 uncultured Thermodesulfobacteriota bacterium | reverse complement strand
ATAGTCATGATGTCCGGCATAAGGGAAGAGCTTGAGTTCGCGGACATACCCAAGCCCTTCCAGGGGGTCTCCATAACGCTCATAGTGGCCGGGATGATGGCCCTGGCCTTCATGGGCTTTGCCGGGCTTATAAGAGGTTAATTCGAAATATGGTCGAGTCACTTATAGTATCAGTTGTAAGCATGGGCGCGATAGGCGCGGCAATGGCGGGCTTCCTTGCCTTTGCGGACAAGAAGCTCAAGGTCGAGGAGGACCCGAAGATCGAGGCCCTTGCCGGAGCGCTGCCGAACAGCAACTGCGGCGGCTGCGGCTATCCCGGGTGCAGGATGTTCGCCGAGGCCCTCCTGAAGGGCGAGGTCGCGCCCACGGCGTGCGTTGCCGGCGGCAACGAGACAGCTGTCCAGATAGCCACTATCCTTGGCGTGGAGGCCGGGAGCGTCAAGAGGCTGCTCGCGGTCGTCCTCTGCAAGGGCGGCAACGCAGAGGCCGTGCGGAACGCCTCCTACAAGGGAGAGATGACCTGCACGGCCGAGCACCTCACAGGCGGGGCAAAGGGATGCAGCTACGGCTGCCTTGGCCTGGGCGAGTGCGTGGACGCCTGCAAATTCGACGCGATGGCAATGAACGATAACGGACTGCCTGTCGTATTCTACGACAAATGCGTTGGCTGCGGCGCGTGCGCGAGGGCCTGCCCGAGGAATATAATCGAGATGCACCCCGAGGACCACAAGCTCTTCGTCTATTGCAGGAGCAGGGACAAGGGCGCATACGCGAAGAAGGTCTGTTCCGTTTCCTGCATAGCCTGCGGCCTGTGCGTCAAGGACTGCTCTGTGCCTGGCGGCATAGCGATGAAGGACAACCTTGCGGTCGTGAACCACGATGTCGCGCCTCAGACCGACGAATCCATCAAGAGATGCCCCACGAAATGCATCCTCTACAACGTGGAGGAGAGTGTCACCAGGGACGCCTATTATTCCTCTCTCGGCAAGAGACAGGGGAGCTAAACCCTGTCCCTTGCCGCGCCCTCATTGAGAATTCCTAATAAAAACTTAATGGATTTTTAATGCACTTCTGCTAATATGTTTCTGCTTGAATCCCTATGAAAACAGGGATATAACGTCCGAATAACAAGGCGTAAAACCCGCATGCGCTCTGGCAGTTTCAGATATCTCGCTCTCATTGCAGTCCTCTTCTCATTCCTTGGACTTTCATCATGCGATTCAGCCAAAGAGGCGAAGGCGCCCGAGGGGCTTTCCGAGAGCGTCGCCGGCGGGGAGACCAGGCCTACGCTCTCGCCGGCCAACTTCACCGGCATAACGGCCGAGGCATACACGGCGGCCCATGAGATACCCCAGGTGCTCGACAAGCTCTACTGCTACTGCGACTGCGAGAAGCACTTCGGGCACAAGAGCCTGTTGAGCTGTTTTGTGGACGAGCACGCGGTCCACTGCGACGTATGCATGCACGAGGCCATCATGGCGCACGGCCTTCACAAGCAGGGCTTTGACGAGGCCGCCATCAGGAAGGCCATTGACGAGAGATTCTCGCACCTAAGCCACGAGCACAAAGATTAAGGAGGAGGCACCTTGAAGACAAGAAGCCTGATATTGGGTTCTACCGCTTTCATGCTCTCAGCCGTACTGGCCATAGGGGGCTGCTCAAAGAAGGAGGAAGCCGCGCAGCCCGGGACTCAGGCAGGGCAGGCGGCGCAGCAGACGGCCCCGCACCCGCCCATGGGCAACGCGACGATAATCGCCGAGCTCGAGGGCAAGTTGAAGGAGAACCCGAAGGACGCCGAGGCCCTCTGGAGGCTCGGGGACGCGTACTTCGATTCGAAGCAGTTCGACCAGTCGGCCACTTATTACAAGAAGGTCCTTGAGGTGAAGCCGGGAGAGGCGGACCTCTATAACGACCTCGGCCTCTCGCTCCATTACCTCGGCAACTCCGACGAGGCGTTGAAGTTCGTGGAGGAGGGCATTAAGAAGAACCCCTACCACCAGAGGATCTGGCTCACCAAGGGCTTTATCCTCGCCTACGGCACCGGGGACATGGACGGGGCCAAGGTAGCATGGGAAAAGGCCAGCGCCCTGAACCCTGAGAGCCAGATAGGCAAGGCGGCAGCCGAATACCTCGCCGCGCTCAATAAAAAATAAGGAAGCAGGTCCGGAAAAAATATGGCCGAAAAAGCAAACGAAGCGGCTGGGGCGGTGGAGTCCAGGTGGTACAGGACGCTCGGGTCCAGGATATGGTACTTCCTCAACTCGCTCAAGCTCACGCTCTTTATCCTGATATCCCTTGCCGTGACCTCGATAATAGGCACGGTCGTCGAGCAGAACCAGCCCGTTGAGAAATACCTGGAAGCCTACGGCGAGCAGTGGACGAGCTTCATATTCTACGCCAGGTTCAATGACATGTACCACGCATGGTGGTTCCTCGCGCTGCTCGCCATGCTGGCCGTGAACATAGTAGTCTGCACGTTCGAGAGGTTCCCTCCCAAGTGGAAGTCGCTCCTCGATCACAAGAAAGAGAAGTTCGACCCCCGGCTCATTGACAAGTTCTCCCACCACGAGACGGTCCGCGTAAAAGACGGCGCAGAGAGCGTCAGGGCGAAGCTCGAGGACCTGCTCAAGAAGAGGAAGTGGGGTGTTGAGAGCTCAGTTGGGACTGGCAAGGAGTTCTTCATCTACGCGTGGAAGGGGAGGATGGGCAGGCTCGGGTCGGATTTCACCCATATAAGCCTCCTTGTGATACTCCTGGGCAGCATGATAGGCAGCTACTACGGGTTCAAGGACTACACGGCCGTTACCGAGGGCCGCACCATCAGCGTGCCCAATGCCGATTTCAAGCTCCGCCTGGACAAGTTCTGGATCGACTACTACGACACCGGCCAGGTAAAGCAGTACAACTCTCTTCTTACGGTCATAGAGAATGACAAGGAAGTCCTCCAGAAGCAGATATGGGTCAACGAGCCGCTCTTCTACAAGGGCATAAGGTTCTACCAGTCGAGCTACGGCCAGTCCTGGAACAAGCTCGCGGAGGCCGAGATAGCGCTCAAGGTAAAAAGCAAGGACTCCGTAGGCGACCCTGTAAAGATCAAGTGGGAGACGCTCGAGCAGATACCGGGGAGCAAGTACTCAGTGAAGCTCGTGGGCTATACCGGGGACTTCGCCTATGACGAGGCCTCCAACACGGTCTTCGCCAAGTCGCCTGACGCAAACAACCCGGCCATAAACATAGAGGTCTATGACGGCGACAAGCTCGTCTCCACGCCGTGGCTCTTCATGAAGTACCCTGGCATATTCCCGGCCATACCGGACTCTGACATCGACATGGTCT
>CAZDUP010000273.1:0-3342 GCA_964508625.1 uncultured Thermodesulfobacteriota bacterium | reverse complement strand
CCTGACAGGATAGAGGCAGGCACCTTCATGGTGGCTGCCGCAATGACAAAGGGCAACGTGCTCATAAAGGACTGTCCTTACAACAACCTCGACGCGCTCAATATTAAATTAAAAGAGATAGGCGCAGAGGTATTGCCTGAGGACGGCGGCGTGCGCGTAATCGGCGACCTGCCGATAAGGAGCGTTGACGTGAAGACGCTCCCCTACCCCGGCTTCCCCACGGACATGCAGGCGCAGATGATGTCCATGATGTCGATCTCGAGCGGCCTCTCCGTCATAACCGAGACGGTCTTCGAGAACAGGTTCATGCACGTGAGCGAACTCAAAAGGATGGGCGCTGATATCACCATCGACGGCAGGAGCGCGGTTGTGCGGGGCGTGAAGAGGTTGAGCGGCGCGCCCCTCATGGCGACCGACCTGCGCGCGAGCGCCTCGCTCATACTCGCCGGTCTTGTGGCAGACGGCAGGACAGAGGTATCAAGGATATACCATCTTGACAGGGGATATGAGAGAATAGAGGAAAAATTGAAGAGGCTCGGGGCAAAGATAGATCGGGTGAAGGAGAAATCCTGAGACTTCCCCCTTTTCCAAAGGGGGACTGTGGGGGATTAGCCCGGCCTTGTAATTCCCAGCGAGTTAGCGACCGAAGAATCTCATCCCTGAATTCAAAAGCAGATTCTTCGCTTCGCTCAGAATGACATCTAAATGAGTATACCAATGACCAACGACGTGCTCACCATAGCCCTGCCAAAGGGCAGGATACTCAAAGAGGCTTCCGTCCTCTTCAAGGCGGCGGGCATAGACATCGCCCCGGTCCTTCAGGACGACCGGAGATTGATATTCGAGGACGTTGCCCCGGGCCTGAGGTTCATGGTAATAAGGAGCCAGGACGTGCCGACTTACGTCGAATACGGCGCGGCCGACATGGGCATTGCCGGCAAAGACGTGCTCCTCGAGCAGTCAAAGGACCTCTACGAGCCGCTTGATTTGAAGATAGGCGTGTGCAGGATGATGGTCGCTGAGCCAAAAGAGCTCGGCGCGACCGACGACCCCGGGCAGTGGACGCACGTGCGCGTTGCGACCAAGTACCCTAACATCACGCTGAAGCATTTCCTCGGCAAGGGCATACAGGTAGAGATAATAAAGCTCTACGGCTCTATCGAGATAGCGCCTCTCCTGAACCTTTCCGAGAGGATAGTTGACCTGGTGCAGACCGGCGAAACGCTCCGCCAGAACGGGCTTGTCGAGGTAGAGCACATCATGCACATTACTTCGAAGCTCGTATGCAACAGGGCGTCCCTGAAGACAAAGCCAAGGCGCGTAAAAGAGCTTGTTGACGCGCTCGGCAAGGCCGTGGCGGCAAACGGCAGATAGCTTTTCCATTTTTCCCCTTATGCGAATAGTCGAATCCAGAGACAAAGGCTTTCAGGCTCTCCTCTCGGCAATATTGAAGAGAGGGGACGAGGACACCTCTGCCGTCGAAGAGGCTGTTAAGGAGATAATCTTTGCGGTCCGCTCGCGTGGTGATGAGGCCGTCATCGAGTACACCCGCAGGTTTGACAAGGCAGACGTAAAGGGACGCCTTGAGGTAAAGCCCGCTGAGATAGACCGGGCCATCAAGTCAGTCCCCAAAGCCGACATCAGGCTCCTCGAGCTTGCCGCAACACGCCTCGAATCATTCCACAGAAAACAGGTAGAGAACTCCTGGTTCACCACTGACAATGACGGCACCATACTGGGCGCGAGGGTCACGCCTCTTGAGCGCGCGGGCATCTACGTGCCAGGGGGCAAGGCCGCCTATCCATCCACGGTGCTCATGAACGCCATACCTGCAAAGGTCGCTGGCGTAAATGAAGTCATAATGGTCACCCCTCCTGGAAAAGACGGCATAGACCCGCTTGTGCTCTCAGCCGCGAAGATAGCAGGCGTAGACAGGGTATTCAGGGTCGGCGGCAGCCAGGCAATCGCGGCGCTCGCGTACGGCACAAGGTCCATACCGAGGGTAGACAAGATCACAGGGCCTGGCAATATATTCGTGGCAACTGCCAAGAGGCTCGTATTCGGGGCTGTCGATATCGACATGATAGCCGGGCCAAGCGAGATACTCATCATCAACGACGGCACAGGCGACGCCTCATGGATAGCGACTGACCTCCTCTCGCAGGCAGAGCATGACGAGCTCGCGTCGAGCATACTCGTGACGACTTCGGCTGCCATGGCAAAGGCCGTATCTGTTGAAGTCGAGAAGCAGCTTAAGAAGCTCAAAAGAAAAGAGATAGCCAGGGCATCCATCGAAAGATACGGCGTCATCATAGTCGCGAAGGACCTTAAGGAGGCCGCAAGGATATCCAACAGGATAGCGCCTGAGCATCTTGAGCTTTTCGTGGAGAGGCCCTTTGAGCTCATGGGCGAGATTAAAGACGCCGGGGCGATATTCATGGGCGCGTACACGCCTGAGGCTGCCGGAGACTACCTCGCAGGCCCGAACCACACCCTGCCCACAGGCGGCACTGCAAGGTTCTCTTCCCCATTGGGCGTTTACGACTTTGTAAAGAGGACGAGCGTAATAAGCTTTTCAAAAGAGTCCTTTGGCAAGCTCGGACAGGATGTCAAACGGTTCGCGGACCTTGAAGGCCTCGAGGCGCACGGCATGAGCGCGGCGCAGAGGCTCAAGAAAAAATAAGGACAAAAAACCTATGGCCCGCAAGTCAAAGATAGCCAGGAAGACAAGGGAGACGGAGATAACCGTCGAGCTCAACCTCGACGGAAAAGGCACAGGCGACATAAAGACGCCTCTGCCCTTCTTCGACCACATGCTCACGAACTTCGCGAGGCACGGCCTTTTTGACCTCAAGGTCAGGGCAAAGGGCGACGTGGAGGTAGACTTCCACCACACTGTCGAGGACGTAGGCATAACGCTTGGAGAGGCGCTTAAGAAGGCCCTCGGCAACAACGCCGGGATAAAGAGGTGCGGCTCTTCGGACGTGCCAATGATGGACTCGCTCTCGACCGTGATACTGGATATCAGCAACAGGCCGTACTTCAAATTCAGCTCCGCGGTCTCGTCTTTCAACGTGGAGAGCGTTTATTCATCACTGAAAAAGGGCTCTGTAGAGAAGACCTTTGACCTGGGCCTCATGAAGGAGTTCATGAAGGCGCTCTCGAACAGCGCGGGGCTTGATCTCCACATAACCCTCCACTACGGCGAGGACATCCACCACGCGATAGAGTCGGTCTACAAGGCCCTTGGCCGAGCGCTCGGAGCGGCGGTTGCAATAGACCCTCGGATAAAAGGAGTGCTCTCCACAAAAGGCAAGCTGTAGCAGGCTGCTGAAAAAGTCC
>CAZDUP010000272.1:0-3380 GCA_964508625.1 uncultured Thermodesulfobacteriota bacterium | reverse complement strand
GGTCGCTGATGCGGGTTCATGGTTGTACCCTGAACCCGAGGGGTCGTGTGTGCGAGATACGGATTTTCGGGTTCAATATGCAATATTGAACCCGCCTGCCAGCTTGACACCATCCGCGAATCTGTCAACAATTAGGGTATGGAAAAGATAAAAAAGACCGACGCAGAATGGAAAAAGGAGCTCACGACAGAGCAGTACAAGATTACGCGCAAGAAAGGCACAGAGCCAGCCTTCTCGGGCGAGTACGTTCACACAAAGGATAAGGGACTATACGTCTGCGTATGCTGCGGCCAGGAGCTATTCAGGTCAGAGACAAAGTTCGAGTCAGGCACGGGCTGGCCGAGCTTCACGGAGCCTGCTGCCCCTGAGGACGTGAGCACAAAAGAGGACAGGAGCTTTTTCATGAGAAGGACAGAGGTCCTCTGCTCGAGATGCGACGCCCACCTGGGCCACCTCTTCGACGACGGCCCGCCGCCCACCGGAAAACGCTACTGCATGAACTCGGCAGCGCTTAAATTCATCAAGGATTAGAGGACGCTGCCCTGTGCGGGTTCAGGGTTGAACCCTGAACCCGAAGGTTCGTGGGTGGCTATACGAATCTTCGGGTTCAATTTGAAAAATTGAACCCGCATGAAATTAGCGGGCCCCCCTCAATTCGTTCGCCCTCTCTCTGGCCTCATAGGCAAGCCCTGGCTCGCCAGCCTCAAAGTATGCGGCAGCCAGGTTGATATATGGCTCTGCCATGCCTGGAGCGAGGTGAGCGGCCCTGGTGAAGTCGTCTATGGCGGGCCTGAGCTCGCCAAGGGACTTATATGCGTTGCCCCTGTTGTTGTATGCAAGGGCGTAGTCGGGCTTTACCGCTATCGCGATGTCAAAGTCCGCGATAGCCTCCCTGTACATCTTGAGCCTGTCATAGATGAGCCCCCTGTTGTTGTAGGCGGATGCGCTCCCGGGGTCAATCGAAATGACTGAGCTGTAATCAGCAATCGCCTCCGTGTACATGCCCCTGTCATCATATGCAAGGGCCCTGTTGCTGTATGCGAGCGAGACCTGCGGGTAAAGGGCTATCTCGCGTCTCCAGAGCGCAATGGGGTCATGCCAGAAGCCTATCTGCCGGACTGTCACGGCAGATAGCGCTGTCAATATGGCGAAGACAAAAAGAAGGGCAGAATAGAAGGCAACGGCGCGCGCTCTATGAAGCCGCCCAAAGACAAAGGCGGCGAGCGCACCTATGAGCATGGCAGGCCCTATGAGCGGCAGATAGGTGTACCTGTCAGCAGCTGCCTGGCTGCCGACCTGCACAAGGCCGATTACAGGCAGGAGGGTCACCAAAAAATACAGCCACGCGGCTGAGAGCGCCTTTGTCCTCTTTAGCGTAAAGAGGCATATGGAGCTGATTGTCATAACGAGCGCAGCGGAGGCGAGGAGCGAGAAATCGAAGATCTCTCCGCTGTCCGGGAGCGGATAGAATGGGGCAAGGCCTGAGGGAAATACGCTCTTGAATATATAGAAGCCGAGAGCGCGAAGCGCTACAAGGGCCCGCATCCAGAAGGGGTATGTGTCGATGGATGAGAGCGCACCTTCGAGGCGCTGCGCCCAGAGCGCGACAGCGGCAGAGGCGGCGCTTAGGATGAAGAACGGTATCTTCTCAACAAGCACCAGCCTGAAAGAACGCTTAAACCTCTCAAGAGGGTAGAAATCGATTATGAGAAGGACGAGGGGCAGGGTCACTGCCATGGGCTTGCTCATGAGGGCCAATGCGAAGAGAACAAGCGTAAGGACATACCAGCCTTTCTTCAGAAGCGTGGCGTAGCGGAGATAGGAGAGCATGGCGAGGAGAAAGAAGAATGCGCAGAGCACATCCTTTCTCTCAGATACCCATACAACCGATTCAACTCGGAGCGGATGAAGGCCAAAGAGGAGCGCGGCCGTGAGAGAGAACGCCATAGACTCGAAGGCAGCCATCTTCCTCGCTGAGGCCAGCCTCAGGCAGAGGAGCAGTACCAGGCCGGTATTGGCAGCATGGAGGATATTGTTCGTGAGGTGATATCCGAAAGGAGAATATCCCCATATGGCGTAGTCGAGCGCGTATGAAAGGAGCGTAAGCGGCAGCCAGTTGCCGACAACGACCGCTGAGAATGCCCACTTGAGGTCAAATGAGCGCAGATGGGCGTTCTCAAAGACGTATGCAGAATCGTCCCAGTTGACGAATCCAGCCCAGAGGCCGGGCATGAAGACGAGGAAGGCCGCGAGCGCCGCCAGCAGAAAAAATATTATCTTATGACGCCCGCTAATCATCCCATCCCTATCGCCAGCCAAGGGCGCCCGCCTTTTTCTGCGCCTCGAAAGCAAGCTCCATCTCGCCTATCTCCGAGTAGGCCACAGAGAGGTTCACGTAAGGCTCAGGCAGGTTCGGCGCAAGCGCGGCTGCCTTGATGAAATCCCCGATGGCCTGGTCAAAGTGGCCGAGAGCCTTTCTCGCGTTGCCACGGTTGTTGTACGCAAAGGCGTTCTTCGGGTCTATCGCGATGGCCATGTCAAAGTCAGCTATGGCCTCATGGTATAGCTTGAGTTCATCATAGGCAAGGCCCCGGAGATTGTAGGCATGGGCCACTTTTCCGGGATAGACCTCTATCTGCCTGTTCCAGAGCGAAACGGAGTCATTCCAGAAGCCTGCCTGGCGCATTGTCAATGCCGAGAGCAAGGCAAAAACTGAAATCAAAATTATGAATGCGGCAACGAAGACGGCCCGGTGCCTGTGCCAGGCCCCTTCGAGTATCCTGGCCACGAGCGCGCCAGCCAACATAAAGGGGCCGATGAGCGGGATATAGGTATACCTGTCAGCCGCAGCCTGACTGCCCACCTGTACCAGTCCGATGACCGGCAGGAGCGTGACGATAAAGAACAGCCACGCTGCCATGACTGCCCTTGTCCTCCTCATGGCGACAATCGAGATCATGAAGAGCGCAATGACGAGAATGGCGGATGCATAGAAGGAAATATTGAAGAGCTCTGCCCTGCCAGTCAGAGGATAGTACGGAGCGAGTCCGGCCGGGAATACGGCCTTGAATATGTAAAAGCCCAGCGCCTTCACGGCCGAGACAAGCCTCATCCAGAGCGGGTATGAATCTACCGGCATGAGCGCGCCCTCGGAGCGCTGCGCGAGTATGGTGAGCACAGCCGAAGCCGCGCTCAGGATGAAAAAGGGGAGCTTTTCGAATAGGACCCTGACAACCCGCCCTTTGAGCCTGTCGAACGGGAAGATGTCTATGATGATGAGCACAAATGGCAGGGTCACTGCCATCGGCTTGCTCATGAGAGCAAGCACGAATGCGGCCAAAGACATGAGATACCAGCGCGCCTTTCCCTCCAACGAGCAG
>CAZDUP010000271.1:2737-3412 GCA_964508625.1 uncultured Thermodesulfobacteriota bacterium | reverse complement strand
GGCTATCATGTATACCGGCACGCCCATGTTCTTGAGCCTCGTCACGGACGAGACCGCGTCGTTCGTGTGGAGCGTCGAGAATACCAGGTGCCCTGTGAGTGAGGCCTGGTGGGCTATGACGGCGGTCTCCTGGTCGCGCATCTCGCCCACGAGAATGACGTCCGGGTCCTGCCTGAGGACCGAGCGGAGCGTATATGCGAAGGTAAGCCCGGTCTTTTCGTTGACCGCCACCTGGTTGACGTCCTTCAATTCGTACTCTATGGGGTCCTCGATAGTTATGATGTTTATCCTGTCGCTCTTCACCTTCGTTACCATCGAATAGAGCGTGGAAGTCTTGCCAGATCCAGTGGGGCCGGTGACGATGACCACTCCCTGAGGCCTCGAGATCATCTCCTGAACGCGGAGCGCGTCCTCCTTCGAGAAGCCAACCCTTTCGAAGTTCAAGGTCGAGCCCTTGGGGTCGAGGACCCTCATCACGACCGTCTCGCCGTACTGGGTAGGCAGCGTCGAGACCCTGAGGTCAAGGCTCTTTTTCCCGAGCCTTACCTTTATCCTGCCGTCCTGGGAGATGCGCCTCTCGGCTATGTCCATCTTGCCCATCAGCTTTATCCTGGAGACGACCGGGCCGCTGACCCATTTGGGGAGCTGCAACATCTCCCTCATTATGCCGTCTAA
>CAZDUP010000271.1:0-2727 GCA_964508625.1 uncultured Thermodesulfobacteriota bacterium | reverse complement strand
CTTCACGAAGGTCTCCTGCGGCTCGAGATGTATGTCGCTGGCGCGCAGGTCCATAGCCTGTATTATTATGGAGTCCACCATTTTTATTATGGGCGGCGTGGTGCTCTTCTGGATGAAGGTCGAGAGGTCTTCGTAGTCCTGCTCGTGCACGACCTCCACGTACTGGTCCCTCCTGAAGTTCTGCACAAGCTCCTCTATGGGCTCGTTCAGGTGGTGGTACCTGTTTATTGCGGTAGCTACGTCGGCGAGCGTGGCGACGAGCGGCTTTATGTCGAGGCCGGTCGAGAACCTCAGGTCGTCTATGGCGTTCAAATTAAGCGGGTCTGCCATTGCGATGTGCAGGAGCTTGCCGTCACGGTAGAGCGGGATGACGAGGTATTTTTTGCAGATGGATTCCGGGACGAGTTTCAAGGCCTCGAGGTCTATGGAGGTCTCTATCTCGATAAAGGGAATGTTCAGCTGAAATGAAAGGGTCTGTGCGATGTCCATCTCGGTCGCGTAGCCCTTTTTGACGAGCGTCGTCCCGAGCCGCTGCCCTTTATCCTTGCTCTCAGCAAGCGCCTCTTCGAGCTGGGCCTGGTTTATGAGGCCGGACTCGACGAGGATCTCTCCTATCTTCTTGACTGCCATATTCGGTGTTCCGGGATTATAGCACGCCCACGCTTTTTTTCAAACCTCGGCCTCAAATAAAAAAAGGGCCGCGCAGCCGCGGCCCTGGAATTCAACTGGTGGAGGGTACCGGGATCGAACCGGTGGCCTGCTGATTGCGAACCAGCCGCTCTCCCATCTGAGCTAACCCCCCGGGAGAAGACAACAATAATTCATAACAGAAAAAAACGCTCCCCGCAAGAGATTAATACGGGGAGCGCCTTTGTAAACTCCGGTGTAATGGAACAACACACGGACTAAAGCAGCCGTCAGGCTGCCTTGTCGCGCCGCTCCTCGCCGGATGGCTCTGCCTTGAGATAGGTCCTCATGCCTTCGACAAAGCCTACTGGCTTTATGCCGAAGACCTCGGTGATGTCATTGCCTTCCGCGACGTACTCCTTTTTCAACAGGGTCACGAGGTCCCTGGTGAGCATTGGCCTGTCGGAGAAAAGCTCGTATAGATAACCCATTACGTACATGACAGGTATGGGCACCGGTATCATCCTCCTCCTTATGCCCACCACCGCGTATATCCGCTCGACCATCTCCCTGAAGGTATATATCTCGTGGCCTCCGAGGTCGAATTCGCCGAATCTGGTATCGTCTCTTTTGAGACACCGGGACATGGCCTCTGCCAGGTCGTCCACGAAGATGGGCTGGAGAGAGTTCCTGCCGCCATCCGGTATCGGTATGAACGGGTGGTTCCTTATCTCGTAGGCGAAGAGGTTGGTGAACCTGTCGCCCCTGCCGAATATGATGGTCGGCCTCACGATAGTGTAATCGAGGCCCGACATCCTTATGAGCTTTTCGCATTCCCACTTGGACCTGTGGTTCGCGCTCTGGGAGTCTGGCGCGGCGCCGTACGCGCTCGTGAAGATGAACCTCTTCACCTTCTTTTCGACGCACGCGTCCACAAGGTTCCTTGTGGCTTTAACGTGAATATCGCTGAACTTCACCCTCCTGGTCTCAGTAAGTATTCCGGCGAGGTGGAAGACGGCATCGAGCCCCTCAGGCACAGCCCTCATTACCTGGTCTCTGTCCATTATGTCCGCGACAACGGCCTCGAAGCCCCGGGACTTCAATTCCTGCGCGGCCTTCATCTCAAATGGCGCTACGATGCAGCGCACCCGGTGCCGCCCTATCTGGAGCTTGTCAAGAAGGTGCGAGCCCACAAAACCCGTGGCGCCGGTGACAAGAATATTCATGTCAAACCCCTGGCAATACCGTCTAATTAGACTATAGGCAGGTTTTGGATGAAGTCAATTCGGGCTGGCTTTCAATGCAGGTAGGTCTTGAGCCCCTCGGAGAGGCTTACGGGTCTCATGCCAAAGACCTCTGAGAGGGCGTTCATCCGGGTGGTATTCTCTTCGGAGAGCATCCTGAGGGACTCTCTCGAGAACGGCGGCTTTTGAAATAGGCCCTCAGCGAATAAGGCGGCGATATTCATTATGGAGACCGGCACGTGCGCCTTTGCCCGTCTTCTGTTGACCGCATCGCCTATCCTGTCGATTATCTCATCGAAGGTGAGCACCTCTGGCCCGGCAAGTTCTAATGTCTTGCCTATGGTGTCGTTTCGCCTCAGGCTCGCGACAAAGGCCCTCGCCACGTCATCAAGAAATACAGGCTGCATCCTGGAGAACCCGTCACCAGGTATGAATACAATCGGCGAGAGCTTCATCGCCCTGGCAAAGGTGTTGGCGAAGCGGTCGCCCCTGCCGAATATGACCGATGGCCTGAATATGGTAAAGGCGAGGCCCGAGGACCTGACTATCTCCTCGGCATCCCACTTTGTCCTGTGGTACTCGTTGGATGCGCCCGGCTTTGTGCCGAGCGCGCTCATGTGCAGGAGCCTTGAGATACCCATGCCCTTGCAGGCCTCGACCACGTTCCGGGTGCCTTCGACGTGGACCTCCCTGAAAGAGGAACCCCTCGGCGGCGCCAGCACGCCAACGAGGTGCACCACAGCCTCTATCTCGGGGGTCATGGCAGTGAGCACGGAAGAGATGTCGCGTGCGTCCGCGCGGGCGGCCTGGCAGCCCGCCTCGAGGGGCGAGGCGGCCCGGTCAGGGCGCGTTGAGG
>CAZDUP010000270.1:0-3413 GCA_964508625.1 uncultured Thermodesulfobacteriota bacterium | reverse complement strand
ATTCCGAACTTCTCTTTGAGTCTCTTAGCAACCTTACGGGTCACAAACGGGCTGACGTCGCCGCCGTAGCGGGCTATCTCTTTTATGAACCGAGAGCTCACGGGCGCGTAGTTGTCAGAGGTCATCATGAAGACCGTCTCGACGGACGGATCTAGCTTCCTGTTGATGAGCGCCATCTGGAACTCGTACTCGAAGTCCGACATCACGCGAAGGCCACGGAGGACGATGTTGGCTTTCTTCTCCCTCATATAGTCCATGAGGAGGTTGTCGAAGCTCTCTACCTGCACCTTTTTATACTTTTTCACCTCGGCGCGTATCATATCGAGCCTCTCTTCAACCTCGAAAAGCGGAGACTTCGAGAGGCCCTCCGCAACAGCCACTATGAGCACGTCAAAGAGCTTAATGCCGCGCTCGATGACGTCGAGGTGGCCCTTTGTAATGGGGTCAAATGTGCCCGGATACACGCCTATGTGCTTAGGCAACTGATTCCTCCCGGCGCTTGAAAAAGTAGACCATCGTGTCCCCGTATCTCCTCTCATCTATAGACTCGAGGCCTGGAAGATCAGCCTCTATGGGCGCCCTCTTCGCTGCCTCGGCGACAATCATTCCGCCGGGGCTTAAGAGAGCGCCCTGGTCTATTGCCTTCAATGCCTCGACCGCAAGTTCAGAGCTGTAGGGGGGGTCTATTATTATGAGGTCGAATCTCTCGCCTTTGCGTGCAAACTCTCTTAAAACCTGGACCGCGTCCCTTTTCATGACACGGCCCTGCGCATTGCAGAGCTCCAGGTTCTTTCTTATTACCGATACGGCGGCAGCGTCGCTGTCAACGAAGGTCGCCTCTTCCGCGCCCCTGGATAAGGCCTCGATGCCCATCGCGCCTGTGCCTGCAAAGAGGTCGAGGATTGTCCTGAAGGGAAAGTCCCTGGGCAGGATATTGAAGACCGCCTCCCGTACCTTGTCAGAGGTGGGTCTTGTATGGAGGCCCTTGAACCCCGCGAGCCTCCTGCCCTTGAAGGTGCCCCCTACTATCCTCAAACCTTACCGCCCGCCGTGCTCCGGCGTGCCGAAGACCTTTATGGATATGAGCCTGCTCCTCGGGCCGTCGAACTCAGAGAAATAGACGGCCTGCCACTGCCCGAGCGCGAGCCTGCCCTTTGTCACCGGCAACGTCACGCTGTTGCCGACAAGGAGGGATTTCAGGTGCGCGTCAGCGTTCCTGCCGTACTCGCCCTTGTTGTGCTTGTAATTCGGCTTGTTCGGCACGATCTCCTTCAGGTAATTATGGAAGTCCTCTTCCAGGTCCTTGTCGGCGTTGTTGAGGTGAATGCTCGCGGTGGTATGCCCGGTAAAGACCAGGGCCATGCCCTCGTGGATGCCGCTTTCGAGTATTACGGCCTCGACCTGGCCTGTAATATTGACCTCCTCGGTCTTCGCATTCGACCTGACCCTTATGGCGCTGGTAAAGACCTTCATCTACCCTCCTTGGGAACGGAAATCTGCGCTATCGTGCCGAGCGCATTATTATACTTTATCTCAGGGCCGAAATTCCACAGGAACAATCAGTCCAGGAGCTTCGGCACCAGCTCGCCCGCCTTGTCATTGAAGCTACAGTCCGCGACCTCGGAAAGCGGCGTTGCCTCAGGGTTTATCTCCACGACAAAGGCCCCTTCCTGCCGTGCCCTTGTTGCAAGAGATGCCGCTGGCTGGACAACGCCAGAGGTGCCGATAACGAGAATCAGGTCGGCTGACGAGGCTGCCTCGAATGCCTTATAGATGAGTTCCTCTGGCAGAGACTCCCCGAACCAGACGACCCCGGGCCGAAGTAAGCCGCCGCATGAGCACCTCGGCAGTATACTTATCGGCACATCCCTGTTTTCGCTTGAATTTCCGCATTCTACGCACCGCACCATCCAGATCGAGCCGTGTATCTCAAGGACGCGGCCGCTGCCTGCCGTCCTGTGAAGTCCGTCCACGTTCTGGGTAATGAGGGTAAAGGCAGGCGAGCGGCGCTCAAGCTCAGCGAGCGCGTAATGGGCCGGGTTGGGGCTTATCTGTGAGATGAGCGAGCGCCGCCAGTCGTACCATTCCCAGACGAGCCGGGGGTCTCGCTCAAAGGCCTCTGGAGTAGCGAGCTCCTGGGGGTTGTAGTTACGCCAGAGCCCCTCAGCGCCCCGGAAGGTCGGCACGCCGCTCTCAGCGGACACACCTGCGCCTGTGAGCGCAACGGGCTTCTTCGCGGCCCTGAGCTTTTCCCTGACTTCCTCGATTGTCATATGGTACCTCTAAAAATTGCTCTTTTTCCCGATCTCTTTGTCAGGTCGAAAATAAAAATGCTCACATATTGTCATATATGCTCCGCTTTTTATTTTCGCCCTTTCTCGACCTCGGAAAAAATATCTAATTTTTAGAAGCACCCATATCTATTTGATTTTGAGGGATTAACGTCGAAGTATGTCGATGGCGCACCGAAAATGATGCAAAAAAGCGAACTTAGGCCTCAGGTCCTGAACTTGCCTTCCCTGGAGATGACCCCGCTCCTTATGGCGTCCCTGATGATGTTCCTTGCGTTCTCTATCTTGTCCTCCTCGACCGCTATGCGCTTCTCGAGATAGGAGTTCATGTCAGTCGCAAAGCGCACCTTTCCGAGCGTCCGGATTGAGCAGGTAATGTTGCAGCCCTCCATGAGGGTCTCTATCACGCTCGCGTCGAGGTCGTTGTAGAATGAATATAGGTCGATGAAGTTGATCTTGGTAGCCATATGCGCCCCATTAAGTATATGGTACGTGGGCGGAATTGTCAATTTTTCTGTGAGGTTAAGGATTTTCCAGGCATGCCGCAGGAGGATTATGACAGAGGAGGCTATCCATCAATTCACTTCCCCGCCCTTGACGGGAGAGGATAGAGGGGAGGGTGGAAAGGGATAATCGCCCCCACACTCCCGGCGGGTTCAGGGTTGCACCCTGAACCCGAACTTTCCGTATGGACCGCACGAATATCCGGGTTCAATTTCGAAAATTGAACCCGCCTGAGAACATCGGGACCATATGCTGTTTCTTCTCCCCTCTCCCTCGTAGCCTGCCTGGTCTTGATTCTTTCCCCTTCTCCCCTATGAGGAGAAGGCTGGGATGAGGAGGAAATGGTTAATATCCCCGCTCACCTCTGCTCCTACAGGGAGATAGTACGTTGAGAACGCCGCATCTCCCATCACTTTCCTTGACTTTTGGCCTTTGTGACTGCAATAATTAGTTGCGATTACCTGTTAAAACTTCCTGCGGAGGTTCGTTCTGTGCTCCTGAAACGGTCTGCTCTTCTATTCACCGCTCTTTTCGTCTGGACAATGCTCGTGGGCATGGGTACCGGCCCCGGCCCTGACGTGCCGGTGCCTGAGATTGACTTCAAGGCCACTGTCCGGG
>CAZDUP010000269.1:0-3425 GCA_964508625.1 uncultured Thermodesulfobacteriota bacterium | reverse complement strand
GGGCATGTCCTCGTCTATGAGGGCAATGGGGCCGTGCTTCATCTCGCCCGCGGCATAGCCTTCGGCATGGATGTAGGATATTTCCTTCAACTTCAGAGCGCCCTCGAGGGCAATCGGGAAATTGAGCCCCCTGCCGAGATATATGAAGTCGCGGTAATGGAAGTACTTCTTTGCGAGTGATTCGATCTCATCAGCCCTGTCCAGTATCAGGTCCACCTTCTTGGGCAGCTTCACGAGCTCCTGTATGAGCGCTACGCCGGTTTCGCGGCTCACCTTTCCCGATGTCCGGCCCATGTAGAGGGCGATTAGATAGAGCGCAGTAAGCTGCGTTGTGAAGGCCTTTGTCGAGGCAACGCCTATTTCAGGCCCGGCGTGTGTCATGAACGACCAGTCTGTCTCCCTGGTGAGGCTGGATTCCATCACATTGCATATGGAGATGGTATGCGCCCCTCTCCTTCTGACCTCTTTCACGGCAGCGAGCGTATCGGCGGTCTCGCCTGACTGGGATATCGAGATGACGAGGCAGCTTTTGTCTATGAGAGGGTCCCTGTAGCGGAACTCCGAGGCGAGGTCGACCTCTGTGGGCACCTTGAAGAGGGACTCGATCATGGATTTTCCCACGAGCCCGGCGTGCCACGAGGTGCCGCACGCGACTATGTATATCCTCTTTATCTCATCGAGAGGTATTTCGAATTTATTGAGGAAAATATCACCGGCCTCTTCCATGGCGATGCCGCGAAACGTGTCGGTTATCGCCCTGGGCTGCTCGAAGATCTCCTTCAGCATGAAATGCTTGTAGCCGCCCTTCTCCGCCATTATGGGCGACCAGCTTATTACGCTCGGCTCCCTCGACACCTTCTTTCCGTCAAAGGTGGTGATCTCGGCGCCATCCCTCGACATGGTCACCATCTCGCCGTCCTTCAGGAATATCGCCTGCCTCGTTATGTCGAGTATCGCTGGGATGTCGGATGAGAGTATGGATTCGCCCTTGCCGATGCCCAGTATGAGCGGGCATTCCATGCGCGCGGCAACGACCCTGTCGGGCTCGCTCTCTGATATGGCGGCGAGCGCGTAGGTGCCCTTTATGAGCCTTATGGCTGCGCGCACAGCCTCTTCGAGCGTCCTGCCCTTTCTTATCTCCCTGTTCAGGAGGTGGCTTATTATCTCGGTGTCGGTCTCTGACTTGAACCTGGCCCCTTCGTTCATGAGCTCTTCCTTGAGGGAGAGGTAGTTCTCGATAATGCCGTTGTGCACGACCGCGACTCCGCCCTCGAGGTGCGGGTGCGCGTTCTGCTCGGATGGCCTGCCGTGGGTTGCCCAGCGCGTATGCCCGATGCCGATGTTGCCGCTCAAGGGCTTTTTGCCGAGCTCGACGTTGAGCTTCTCGAGCTTTCCGACGCTGCGCCTCAACTCTATCCTGCCGCCCTTCAATACCGCGAGCCCTGATGAATCGTATCCCCTGTATTCGAGCCTCTTGAGGCCGTCAAGTAGTATGCCTACGGAGTCCTTCGGCCCTATATATCCAACGATGCCGCACATTGTCTATTTCTTCTCCTTGCCTTTCTTTCTGTCGGCCCAGCCCTCGATGACCTTCTCTGGCGCGCGCGTTATGACGAGCGCGCCGGGCGGCACGTCCCTTGTGACAGTGGTGCCGGAGCCAACGTACGCGCCCTTGCCGACCTTTACAGGCGCAACGAGCTGGGAATCGCTCCCGATGAAGGCCCCGTCCTCTATGGTGGTCTGGTGCTTGTTGACCCCGTCGTAGTTGCAGGTGATGGTGCCGGCGCCGATGTTCACGCCTTCGCCGACTATCGAATCGCCGATGTAGCTCAGGTGATTGGCCTTGCTCCCCTTGCCTATGGCGCTCTTCTTTAACTCCACGAAGTTGCCTATGTGCGCGCCGTCGCCGACCACGCTGCCTGGCCTCAGGTGGGCGAACGGGCCGATGGACGAGCCCACGCCTATGCGGGACGACTCGATGACAGAATAGCTCTTCACGATGGCCGCGTCGCTGATTTGAGAGGCGTCTATCCTCGCCCCCTCCTCTATGACGCAGCCCGAGCCAATCCTGCTCTCGCCTGAGATGCGCGCTCCCGGGTATATCACGGTATCCATGCCTATGGATGCGCCGTAGTCTATGTATGTTGCCCCGGGGTCCACTATGGTCACGCCGGAGAGCATGAGAGAGTTGTTCACGCGGCGTCTCATGTAAGCGTCTGCCCTGGAGAGCTCCACCCTGTTGTTTATGCCCATGACCTCTATGGGCTCAGCGGCGACGAGCGCCTCCACCCTGTCGCCTTCAGAGACCGCGAGATCGACGAGGTCAGGCAGGTAGTACTCGCCCTGCGCGTTGTTTCTGCCTATGCGCTTTATGTTGCCGTTGAGGAACTTTGAAGAGGCAAGGTATATCCCGGCATTGACCTCTTTTATCTTCTTCTGAAGGGGGCTGCAGTCCTTGTCCTCGACTATGCGCTTTATCGCTCCCTTTTCGTCGCGCACTATCCTGCCGTAGCCGTTTGGGTCTTCGAGCAATGTAGTGACGAGCGTGAGCGCGGCCTTCTTCCTGTGCAGGTCTATGAGGCCCTTTATCGTCTCGACTGTTATGAGAGGCACGTCCCCTGAGAGGATGAGCACGTCTCCTTCAAAGCCCTTCAGGTCCTTTAGAGCCATCATCACGGCGTGTCCGGTGCCGAGCTGCTCTTCCTGGACGCAAAAGGAGATATCCTCTTCCTTGAACTCGGCCCTTACCTCTTCGGCGCCGTGGCCTATGACGACGACCACACGGCCTGCCTTGAGTGCTTTCAAAACATTGATGGGGAAGGAGAGCATCGGCGAGCCTGCAACCCTGTGCAGGACCTTCGGAATCTTTGACTTCATCCTCGTGCCTTTGCCTGCGGCGAGGATGACTGAGGCTAAATTCTTCATAGGGTTAAAGATATATGAAGGTTCTCTCCGCGTCAAGAATTTAGTTTATTTTTTATAAAACAAGGGGTTAGGCCATTCTCAACAAAAACGTGCCTTCAAAGTCGCGAAACAGGCTGAAGAATGATTTTTCAAGCGGAGATGAAGGCAGACTGGATAATAATACGTTTATCAATAATGACTTTTCCGCGCTTCCGCGCGGTTCTGGGCATAAGGCTGTCTCGCTACCCCCCCATCCTCCGCACTCGCCCCTTATGTCGCTCGGCCCTGCCGGGCCTCTCTCCTGCAGCCCCGGCTCGCGCGCCCCGCCTCCGGCCCCTGGATCGCCTACGCATTAGGCCCGATGTTTTTAAAAATAAAAAAAGGCAAAAAAAAAGCGCCGGGATTTACCCGGCGCTTTTCACGAGACTTATTCAGGCTGTTCAAAAAGCTCCATATGCTAGGCGTCGAGGAGCGAAGAGCGAGGCGTACTCTTCATGTACGTCGCAGCGATGAGCGACGAA
>CAZDUP010000268.1:0-3438 GCA_964508625.1 uncultured Thermodesulfobacteriota bacterium | reverse complement strand
CTCTTCAAGGCCGAACCTCAACTTCAGTATGGTCCTCTCGTTGTCGTCGAGCATGCCGAGCCAGTTGTTTATCCTGTCAGTGCGCCTGGACTCGTCTATTATCTCCATCGGTGTCGGGAACCTGTCGTCCTCGAGCCTGTCGAGAAGGGACTGGTCGGTGTCGTCCGGGAAGCTCGCCTCGAGCGAGTAGCTCTTCTTGCTTATGGTGTTTAGCTTTTTAACGTACCTGCCCGAGAGGCCGGTCTTCTCGGAGAGCTCTCCGAGGCTGGGTTCCCTCTTCAAAGTGCGCGTGAGCTCCCTGTTTGCCCTGGTGAGCTTCGAGATGTCCGCCGTGACGTGTATGGGGAGCCTCACTATCGAGGACTGGTTTGCTATGGCGCGCTCGATTGCCTGCTTGATCCAGTAGGTGGCGTAGGTAGAGAACTTGCAGCCCTTGGTCGCCTTGAAACGCTCTACCGATTTTATCAGACCGATGTTGCCTTCCTCTATGAGGTCCTGCAGCGGCAGGCCCCTGTTCAGGTATCTCTTGGCTATGTTGACGACGAGCCTCAGATTGGCCTCTATCATCTTCCTTCTTGCCTCGTTATCGCCCCTGGCGATCTTCCTCGCAAGGGTCTTTTCCTCATCCGAGGTAAGGAGCGTGAACTTCTTTATGCCGCTGAAGTAGACCTTGACCGAATCCGTGGCCGCAGTCTCTTTTTCCCTGTCCTCTTTCCTTCCGCGCCTTCTGCCGGCCGGCTTTGCTGCTGCCTCGGGCTCGACGACCGAATGGTCGAGCCGGGTCCCGCTCTCCGCGGCCTGCTCTTCCCCGGCCTTGTTCTTCTTGCGGAAGGGCAGGGGCCACCTGGCCACGCCCTCTGAGGCGCCTTCGAGCTTCTTCAGGGGCACGAAGGCCTTCTTGTCCTTCTCAGCCCCGAAACCGGTGAACTTCTTTTTCTTGTCTCTGATCATCTCCACCTCCCTTGATAACCCTGAATTCAAATCCTGCACAATCGGCAAGCGCGCCCTTCAGCACGCCCTGTCTTCGTATGCCTGTCTGGCCGCATGCATTTTTATTAAGGACGACGAGGGCATCGGGCATTCGAGCCTGAGCCCGGAGAGAGCCTTGCCGTCCGAGAGCCCGGACCAGGCCACCCTGGCCTTCCTCTCTATTTCAAAGCCCGAGTCGAGCCTGACCCATACGCTCTCTCCCTCCTTGAGAGCCGGGCCAGGGTACACTGCCTTTACGCCCATGGGCGAGACGTCCATGAGGTCTGCCGTGAAAGATGCCGAGCGCGCCTCCACTACGCATTGCAGCGCGAGCGTTATCCTGCCCTCGCTCCTCCTGCCCTCAGGCGCGCCGAGCACGCCCTCAAGGGGTTTTTTCATGAGCTCCTCGACCGCTCTTATGAGCTCCGTCACCCTGAAGGGCTTCGCGAGGAAGCGCGCTCCCCGCGCCGTTACCGCTTCATCGATCTCTTCAGTGGGTGAGCCGCTCATCAGGAGGAACCTCTCGCTCAGGCCGGGGCAGCTCGAAGCGGCCCCGTCGAAGAACTCCATCCCGTCTAGCTCAGGCATGTTGACGTCCGATACGACGATATCGTACTCATACCTTCTCACCTTGCCCAGGCCCTCGAGCCCGCTTCGCGCCGTGTCCACGCTGTATCCGGCGCTCTCGAGGACCTCCCTGCAAAGGTGCCTTATGCTGTCGTCGTCATCGACCACCAGGACCCTGCCCGAAGGGCTGAACATGGCTGTATCCCCTGGATGCTTTTTTACGTACATCAAGTACATACGGCTTGGCCCTAAGAGAATGCGCAGATTTGTAAGCCGGCTTCCGAAAGGGAATTTCCTTCTCAGGTATCCGAAAGGGAATCCTTGGAAAGGACTTCGAGTGCAACGCAAGAGCCGCTTAACAGTAACCAGAGACTTGTGCAGGAAGCGTGCCAAAAAACGCGGGATGATTTTTGTCAGTTTTTAGGCTGTGAATCGCGAAAAGGGGCTGTAAGCGGACGGGACAGAAGGTGCGACGGTTGTTCAAACCTTTTGGCGGCGCTCGATAAAATACTCAAGGCAGGCAATACGTTAACGGCAAGTGCAAAAAAAATCGCAGGCGCAAAAAATGTCTCAGGCCTTTTTGTGTCCGCTCTTTCTCGTGAGTCTCTTGTTGAGGGCCTGGCGCGTGATGCCGAGGAGGTTGGCCGCGATGCCCTGGTTTCCGTTTGCCATCTCCATGGCCCTGGCTATGAGCGCGCCCTCTGTCTCCTTGAGGGTGGGGAAGTGCTCTCCTGCGGCAAAGGGCCTGGTATCTTCAGCGGCCTGTGACGAGGCCGACATCCTCTCCTGACCTATGATGTCCCTGAAGCTCTCCATCGAGAGCATGCCGCCCTTGTGCCGGGCGACTGCGTCGTAGACCATCGCCTCCATCTCCCTAACGTTACCGGGGAAGTGATAGGTCTGCATCAGGGTTATGAGCTCCTGCGGCGGCGTGGGTTTTTTCCTTTTCATTGAGGAGGCCGCCTTCTCGAGGAAGTGGCCGAGGAGGAGCGGTATGTCGTCCGGCCTTTCCCTCAGCGCCGGTATGTGCACCTGGTGAGCGCGGAGCCTGTAGTAGAGGTCTTTCCTGAACTTCCCCTCGGATATGAGCCTTTGCAGGTCCTTATTGGTCGCGACAACAATCCTCACGTCGCTCTTCTTCGGCACATCGGAGCCCAGCGGGTAGTACTTCTGCTCCTGCAGCAGGCGCAGGAGCTTTACCTGCGAGCTCTCGTTCGTGTCGCCTATCTCGTCCAGAAAGAGGGTGCCTCCGGCGGCCCTGGCTATGAGGCCCTCCCTGCCCTCGTCCGCGCCGGTATAGGCGCCCTTCTTGTGGCCGAAGAGCGTGTCCGAGAACATCGTGTCGTCGAGGCCTGCGACGTTCACGGCCACGAACTCCCCTTTCCTGCCGCTTATGTCGTGCACGGCCCGGGCAAAGAGCTCCTTGCCTACGCCGGTCTCGCCGGTTATGAGCACTGGCTGGTGCGTGGCGGCTATGACCTCGACGTACTGGAAGATGTTCCTCATCTTCTTGTTAATCGTGACGATGGACGAGAAGGCCTCTTCGTTCTCAATTCCGCCTGCGAGGAGCTGGTTCTTGAGATAGAGGACCTCGAGCCGCAATGAATTGTACTCAACGGCCCTCCTCACGCCCGCCTCAAACCTCTCACGCTCAACGGGCTTGACGATATAGTCGAAGGCGCCGCATTTCATGCATTCGACCGCTGTCTCGACCTCGCTCACGGCGGTCATGATGATGACCGGGACCTGGTAGCTCTCGGTTATTGCCTGAAGGAGCCTGGTCCCGGGAAAATGCGGCATGGAGAGGTCGAGGATCACCGCCGCGGCCTCCTGCTTCTCGAGAAAGGGCAGCACCTCCCTGCTGTCGTCAATGGTGGTGATGTGCTTGAACCCGGCGCTCCG
>CAZDUP010000267.1:0-3448 GCA_964508625.1 uncultured Thermodesulfobacteriota bacterium | reverse complement strand
GCCAGGGCTCTCCGCCCTCGGCGGATTTCATGAGGCCGCTTATCTCGCTGTAGGCCGCGCCGAATATAGGCACAAGCGGCGTGTGCTTATAGCCCTTGCTCGCCTGGAAGAGGTGCGCGAACTGCCTCTTTTCCCAGAAGAGGTCGTAAAACGAGGCTGTCTCTTTTTCGATCCTCCGGAGGAGCAGGAGCTTGTAGCCTATTATGGCCCACGAGAATATCGAGAAGAAAAGGAGCACGACGAGCACGAACTTGACCATCGGCCCGGCGCTCCATATCATTTCCCAAAGCCCTAAGTTATTGGCGGCTTGCGGCATATCCAAATCGTGTTCTCCTTTTTATTTCCATGCGGAAAGGCTTTGCGAACGACAGTTATAGCCCACGGGGAAGGGGGTTTCCGTGACTTTATTCCCATCACGGAAACATATCTTCTAAAGTTAACATCATTGTTCGCAGTAGTCAATCAACATTGGCTTGAAAACCCACAGCGAGCTTTCTTCCCAGCAGCGCGCTTCTGGGAAAAGCGAGCGAATAGAAATGATGAATTCCTTAGGTTTCGGAGTTCCCCCGCGGCTTGCCGCGGGGGAACTTCAAAATAAGGGGTTGCCTTTGGACAATGCTTGAAATAAAATAACGCTAAAACCTCTCCGGAGCAGTTTTGCAGAAGATCATTCTCATAGCCGCCGCAGGGGCGGCCGGCACGCTCGCGCGCTATTTCCTCGGCGGCCTGGTGCAGAGGCTCTACGGCGGGTCCTTCCCCTGGGGCACCTTTGCCGTGAACATCTCCGGGACCTTTCTCTTCGGCTTCATCTGGTCCCTGGCAGAGGAGAGGCTCGTCATATCCGGAGAGGCCAGGGCAGTAATACTGGTGGGCTTCATGGGGGCGTTCACTACCTTCTCGACCTTCATGTTCGAGACAGGGGAGCTGATGCGCGATTCTGAATTCGCCCTTGCCTTCGGCAACCTTGCCCTTCAGAACGTGGTTGGCATAATATTTCTAATCCTGGGCCTTGCAGCCGGAAGGCTCCTGTAGCGGAGGGGAAGATGAAACTGCCGGAAGAAGCCGAGCTCCTGAGGATATTCATAGGCGAGGGCGACAGATTCGACGGCCGTCCGCTCTACCAGGCCATAGTCGAAGAGGCCAGGAGCTTGGGCCTTGCAGGCGCGACCGTCACGAGAGGGCTCATGGGTTACGGCGTCAAGAGCCGCCTCCATACCGTGAAGGTGCTCCGCATCTCCGAAGACCTGCCGGTCATCGTCGAGATAATCGATAAGCCTGAGCGCATATCGTCCTTTCTGCCCCGGCTCGATGAGATGGTGGGCGAGGGGCTCATAACCCTCGAGACCATAAGAGTCATAGCCTACAGGGGCCGCAAAGAGGGGCAATAGCCCTTCTGCCAAGGCCAAAACAACTGGTTTACCTGACGTATCCTCCCAAAGGATTATTTTTTTCCTCCCTGAACCTATTTTCCTTGACACGCACAATATATTGTGGTTTACTAACGCTCAACCTACAATATAGGCGATTGTCTAAGGAAATCAACAGGTTAAAGGCAGCTCGATTATTATCTTCCCTGCGCTCTTCGCAGGGCCTTTCAGCCATATTTTAATTATAGTGCCAGGGGGTAGAGAATGGAGGACGTCTACAGCCGTTTGTTAACAAGCGAGCCAGCAAAGAAGTCCAAAAAGGACAGCGCGGCTCCGGGGACCCGCATCGATATCAGCGACAACGGTCGCAGGGTCCTTGAAAAGAGGTATCTCAAGAGGGACCTTGACGGGAAGCCTCTTGAGACCATCGAGGAGATGTTCTGGAGGGTGAGCGAGAACATCGCCCAGGCTGAGAAGAAGTTCGACCCCAGCGCTGACGCAGAGGCAACGGCAAGGGAGTTCTACGCCATGATGGCCTCTCTTGAGTTCATGCCCAACTCCCCGACCCTCATGAACGCGGGAAGGGAGCTCCAGCAGCTTTCGGCCTGCTTCGTCCTGCCGGTCGAGGACTCGATGGAGTCCATCTTCGAGGCAGTGAAGCACACGGCCCTCATACACAAGTCAGGCGGCGGCACTGGCTTTTCGTTCTCAAGGCTCCGTCCTTCGGGCGATTCCGTCGGCTCGACCTCTGGCATTTCCTCGGGCCCAATATCCTTCATGACCGTCTTCGACAGCGCCACAGAGGCCATAAAGCAGGGCGGCACGAGAAGGGGCGCCAACATGGGAATACTCCGCGTTGACCACCCTGACATCATGAACTTCATCACCTGCAAGGAGGACAACTCCAAGCTCAACAACTTCAACATCTCCGTGAGCCTCACTGAGGAGTTCATGAAGGCCGTGGAAGAGGATACCGACTTCGATGTAATAAATCCGAGGGACGGCAAGCCGGTTGGCTCTCTTAACGCCAGGGAGGTCTTCGATAAGATAGTGAAGATGGCCTGGAAGAACGGCGACCCCGGCATAGTCTACATAGACAAGATGAACGCCGACAACCCCACCCCGCACGTCGGCCAGATAGAGTCCACCAACCCGTGCGGCGAGCAGCCGCTGCTGCCCTACGAGTCCTGCAACCTGGGCTCCATAAACCTGAGCCGCATGGTGGCCAAGGGCCCGGAAGGCCCGGAGTTCAACTGGGCGAGGCTCGAAGAGGTGGTAACTGAATCGGTCCACTTCCTCGACAACGTCATCGAGATGAACAGGTACCCCATAAAGCAGATAGAGACGGTCACCAAGTCCAACAGGAAGATAGGCCTCGGCGTAATGGGCTTTGCCGACCTCCTCATCCGCCTGGGAATCCCCTATAACTCCACCGAGGCCATATCGCTCGCCGAGGAGATAATGTCCTTCATCCAGAAAAAGGGCAGGCAGGCCTCGCGCGATCTCGCGGAGGAGAGGGGCGCATTCCCCAACCTGAAGGGTTCCATCTACGATGGAAAGGGCAAGGCCCCGAGGAACGCCACGGTCACCACCATAGCGCCCACAGGCACCATCTCGATCATCGCGGGCTGCTCATCCGGCATCGAGCCGCTCTTTGCCCTTGCCTTCACGAGGAACGTCATGGAAGGCACAGAGCTAATAGAGGTCAACCCGCTCTTCGAGGAGGTCGCGAAGGAGAGGGGCTTCGACAGTCCGGAGATAATGAAAGAGGTCGCGAAAAAGGGCACGCTCCACGACGTCGAGGGCATACCCGAGGACGTGAAGCGCATATTCGTCACGGCCCACGACATCACGCCAGAGTGGCATATAAAGATGCAGGCCGCCTTCCAGAAGTACACTGACAACGCGGTCTCCAAGACCGTCAACTTCCCGAACGACGCGACCGTCGAGGACGTGGCCGAGGCCTACCTCATGGCCTACAAGACCGGCTGCAAGGGCATAACCGTCTACAGGGACGGCTCAAGGGACGTGCAGGTCCTCACCTTGGGCAGCGAAAAGCAGGCAAAGGCAGAGCCTGAGAT
>CAZDUP010000266.1:0-3462 GCA_964508625.1 uncultured Thermodesulfobacteriota bacterium | reverse complement strand
GCCGAAGTTGAGATCAAGCCTGAACCCGGCAGAGCCCGGCTCCGTTGCGTCCTTGTGGAAGACGAGCTGCGCAAGCTCCAGGGTAAAGCTGTCGTGCCTGTCGTTAAAGGGCCGCAAGTCAATCCCGCCGTCGTGCGGCTCGTTAAAGTTGTAGTTGTAGCCCGCTGAAAGGAGACCGTTTATCTCTGTCTCCTTCAATGCGTCAGCCACCTTGAGTTCATCCGCCCTCGCGAGCCCGGCAAAGAGAACGAGCGCCCATGCCGTCAACATCAGTACTGCCCTTGCCATATACCCCTCCTTTTTTGGAGGCGCCGAAAAAAAAGCGCCAGGTCCCGGATACCGGGAACAAGGCGCCATTGCCTTTTTGGTTTATTTAGAGACTACACCCTTGTAGCCTCTTTGCATTTGATTAGTTGCTAATGCAACCCTTATGCCCTATCAGATTCCATTGAAAACAGCCTTTATGAACTCCCTGCTGCACGGAACAAGAGCAGCATCTGCCTATTTTTCAGCCATCCTCAAAAACCTTGCCACCAGAGCATTGCCAAGCCTGTGCAGCCCGTCGATATTGGCTGGCGTCTCCTTCAAAATCCTCTCCGGGTCTATACTGTCTTTGAGGCCGCTGAGCTCGTCGCTGTTTATCATGAGCCATTCCCTTATCATCTCTGCCGTGACCTCGAGATGGAACTGTATGCCATAGGCACAGGGCCCGGCCTTTATCACCTGGTTGGGGAAGAGCTTTGAAGAGGCGAGACGCACTCCACCGCTGGGCACGTCAAAGGTATCGCCGTGCCACTGGAATACGGTGAACTCGTCAGGGAAGCCGAGGAAGAGCCAGTCGTCCTTTGTCTCGTCGTCGATCTCTACCCTGTACCAGCCTATCTCCTTTGCCTTGCCCTTGTAAACTTCTGCCCCGGCCGCCTTTGCGAGAAGCTGCGCTCCGAGGCAGATGCCGAGGGTCGGCACCCTTTTTTTCAACGCGGACTGGATAAGGCGTATCTCATGACGGAGAAAGGGATACAAGTCTTCTTCATAGACGCCCATCGGCCCGCCCATCACAATGAGCGCGTCGTAGCCGTCGATCGTGGGCGGCAGCGCCGCGCCCCTGTACATGTCGAAGTACTCTACTATGAAGTCCCTTTCGAGCGGCCTCTTTATTATTCCGAGCCCCTCGTGCGGGACCTGCCTTATGACAAGCGCCCTCGGCATTATGCCTTGCTCCCCTTCTCCAACGCCATTATGAGCACCTCTGCTATGTCGGACATGCTCTTTCTCTTGTCCATGCTTATCTTCCTTATCCGGGCAAAGGCCTCGCCTTCGCTCAAGCCCTCTTTTTCCATCAGAAGGCCCTTTGCCTTCTCAATGGACTTCCTCGCTTCGAGCGCGTTCTTCAAGTCAGTGTTCTCCCTGCGGAGCGCCTTGAACTCGTTGAAACGCGATATGGCGAGCTCTATTGCCGGGCAGAGCTCCTCTGCACGGACCGGCTTCATGAGATAGGCCATGACCCCGGCCTCTGCCGCCCTCTTTATCGTCTCCTCGTCGCCGCTCCCGGTTAGTAGGACAATGGGCGTCGGGCAGTTGCTGCTTATCTCTGCGGCTGCCTCGATGCCGTCCTTTACAGGCATCTTCACGTCCATAATGAGGAGGTCCGGGTCATTACGCCTGCATATGTCGAGCGCCTGCGAGCCGTCAGTGCCCTCGGCAATGAGCGAGAGGCCCGCATCTTCGATGAAGCCCTTCAATACGAGCCTTTCAGAGGCGTTGTCGTCTACTATGGCTATCCTTCTCATGCTTTAAGGAGAATAGCAATTTGGGTGCCATCGCGGCTTTTATAATTATATCAATTTGCGGCAGGTAATTTAAGCGGCTTGAGGCAGGATGTTGCGTCTTTTTAAGGCTCGGATGATTAAGTTTTGTGCAGCCTTGCCTTGGCAGCCTTGTAGACGTCGACGTATTTTTTGGCAGCCTCGTTCCAGGAGAAGCTCTCCCTCATGCCCCTCCTCTGTAGCTCTGCCCAGGCCTTTTTGTTGGAGAAGACCTGCAGGGCCTCGCCTACCTTCTCTACAAGCGCTGCCGCAGAGTACTCCTTGAACTTGAAGCCTGTGCCGCCCTCTTCGGAGTAATCCCGTACAGTGTCGTCAAGGCCGCCCGTTGCGCGCACGATTGGAACGGTCCCGTACTTGAGGCTATATATCTGATTGAGGCCACAGGGCTCGTATCTCGACGGCATGAGGAACATGTCTGCCCCTGCCTCCATGAGGTGCGAAAGATGGCTGTTGAAGGCTATCTGCACAGAAAGCCTCTCCGGATAATGGCTTGCGAGGTCTGCGAGGAGCTCCTGGTACCTCCTGTCGCCTGAGCCGAGTATTGCCACGGCAAGCTCCATCTTCATGAGCTCTGGCATGGCCTCTGCGAGTATGTCTATGCCCTTCTGGTCAGCGAGCCTCGTTATCATGCCGACGAGAGGGGTCCTGGCCTTGAGCTTCAGATCAAATGCCTTGAGGAGCTTTTTCCTGCACGCGGCCTTGCCCTTCAAGTCGTCTATCGAATAATTGTGCGGCAGTGCCGGGTCTGTCTCAGGGTCCCATTCGGTATAGTCAACGCCGTTCAATATGCCGAAGAGGTCGGATTTCCTTTTGCCCAGGACGCCTTCGAGGCCGTAGCCGTACTCAGGGGTCTGTATCTCGCGGCTGTACGCGCTGCTTACGGTTGTAATCACCTCTGAGAATACTATGCCGGACTTCAAAAGGTTCACGTTGCCCCAGAACTCGAGCCCCTCGGGGTTGAAGAGGTAATAGCCCAGGCCCGTGAGGTCGAACATGTTCGAGGCGAACTGCCCCTGGTAGGCTATATTATGGATGGTGAATACTGTGGCAGTCTTGTCAAAGGCCGGGTCGCCCCTGTAGGTGTCCTTAAGGTAGGCCGGAATGAGGCCTGTCTGCCAGTCATTGCAGTGTATGATGTCGGGGTTCAAGTCTCTGAGCTTTATGACCTCAAGCACAGCCTTTGAGAAGAAGGCATAGCGCTCAAGATTGTCGAAGTAGTCGCCCTCTGGCGTGCCGTAGAGGTGGCTTCTGTCAAAGAACTCGTCCCTTTTGACGAAATAGACCGGCACGCCGTGGAGATGGCCCAGCAATACCTCTGCCCTTATCGTCCTCCTGCCCATGTTGACCGGTACTTCGAGGCCCGTAGGCTCTGCCTCATAGCCTTTTGCAGCCACCTCTCTATAATAAGGCATGAAGAGGATGACCCTGCACCCGAGGTGCTTCAGGGCAGCGGGCAATGAACCGGCTACGTCAGCCAGCCCGCCGGTCTTGGCGAAAGGTGCGGCCTCTGAGGCCGCGATAACGACAGTAAGAGCCATAGATGGAAAACTTAGCAGAAAAATGGCGGGGTTTCAAGTGAGGGTTCAATTTTCTTGAGCAAACATTGTAAGAGCGCCTTTCTTCCCATTGCCACCCC